>CAMEPL010000001.1 GCA_945931665.1 uncultured Clostridium sp.
CAAAATCATTTGATTTAATTGCAACAGGTGATTTAGGTACATTAGGTAAAAAAATAACCTGTGATTTATTAAGACAAAAAGGTGTAGATATATTCGATGTTTATACAGATTGTGGGCTTGAAATTTTTGATTTAGAAGAACAAGACGTTCACTGTGGAGGAAGTGGATGTGGATGTTCGGGAACTGTATTTGCATCATATATATATCCTAAATTAGTAAATAAAGAATTTAAAAAAGTAATGTTAGTTTCGACGGGTGCATTATTATCGCCAACAAGTACGCTTCAAAAACAAACTATTCCATGTATTGCACATGCAGTAATAATAGAAAGTGAATAGATTTTAGATTTATAAAAATTAGAGGATGTGAAAAAATGATTCTAAATTATTTAAAAGTATTTTTAGTAGGTGGAACGATATGTTTAATAGCTCAAATCTTAATGGATTATTTTAAACTTCAGACACCTTATGTTATGGTTACATACGTAACGACTGGAGCAGCACTTACTTTTTTAGGAATTTATGATAAAATTGTAGATTTCGGTGCTAGTGGTGCAACAGTTCCTATCATCGGGTTTGGTTATTTACTGGCAAATGGAGTTATAGAAGGAATTAAGAAAGATGGATTTTTAGGAATATTAACTGGAGGTACAATAGCGGCAGCAGGAGGAATTGCATCGGCAATATTCTTTGGTTATGTGATGGCTGTAATATTTACGCCAAAGGCAAAACCTTGATTTAGTTATATAGAATTTATTTATAATAAGAAATGCCATGGATTTATTTTTCCATGGCATTTTCTATTATATTTATATCAAAATTTTTGTATTACTCTGTAGTACCAGTATTACCACCAGGTTCAGTATTACCGCCAGTATTACCACCACTGTTGTCAGGTGTAGCACCACCATTATCAGGTTGAGTAGTACCACCATTATCAGGCTGAGTATTACCACCATTTCCACCGTTGTTGTCAGGAGGATTTCCTCCGTCACCAGCACTTGGTGAATCATTAGTATCTTCGTCTGTTGTTGCATTGTTATTTGGAACAGTAGAACGATAAGTACTTGTTCTAGTTGGTGAAGTTCCATTTACAAATGCTGCATTTGAACCAGAGCTTGAAAGACCACCATCATTTAAATTAATTTTATAGAAAGTTACTCCTGATGGTTTTTCAAAATCTATTACTTCTAAATTTTGATGTATAGGCTTCATAACACTTGCCCATAATTTTGCTGCTGCTGTACTTGATTCCTCTATTGAACGTAGAGGTATACTATTTCCATTGGCGTCTTTTCTACCAACATCATCTCCTAGATAAGTAGAGCAAACGTAGTATGGAGTGTATCCTGCAAACCATACAGCATATTTTTTATTAGTAGTACCAGTCTTACCTGCTACAGGCATTTCACCTAAAGAAGCCTCTGTACCAATACCTTCTTTAACAACAGCTTTAAGCATATCTGTCATAACATAAGCAACTTCTTCATCAACAACTCTGTGTTCTTCTGGAGTAGCTTTTACGATTAATTCTCCGTTATAAGTGCTAACTGTAGTAAACACAGTAGGTTCTATATAAACACCACCATTTGCTAAAGCACCATATGCTGCTGACATTTCAAGTGGAGAAATACCATAAGCCATACCACCTAGAGTTAAAGATGGGAATGTTCTATCAGTTGTGTTAGAATTATTAGTTTTGCTATCCACAACACTTGTTATTCCAAAGTTTTTAAGATAATCCATCATTACATCTATACAATCTTCATAAGTATCTCCTAGGTTTTCAGCAGTTTTTACAGCTACTGTATTAGAAGATTTTGCAAGACCTAGACGTAAACTCATATTTCCAGCACCTGCAGTTGTTGTAGATGGATTCCATTTTTGGTTTTTTTCAAATTTATATCCGCCTCTTGCATCACTAAATACTGTTGATTGAGTCATTTGTAAAGTATCAATTGCTGCAGTATATATAGAAAGAGGTTTTATTGCAGAACCAGGTTGAACTGGGTTTGTAGCTCTATTTAAAGTTCTTTTACCTTTTATATTTCTACCGCCAATTAGTGATTTAATTTGTCCATTATGATAATCAATTATAACCATAGCAGATTGAGGTTGTGTTATACCATTCGCATCAGTAATTGAATTTGATGGGAAATTAGAACTATTATTATATTGTGCTTCTAGTTCTGCTTGCATACTAGAATCTATAGTAGTTTGAATTTGAAGACCACCATTGTAATATAATTTATTAGCTTCTTCTTGAGTATAACCTTGATCTTTTAAGGCATTTATAACTTCATAATATACATAATCTTCAACAGTTGAAA
Source organism: uncultured Clostridium sp. (assembly GCA_945931665.1). Classification (GTDB taxonomy): domain Bacteria; phylum Bacillota; class Clostridia; order Peptostreptococcales; family Peptostreptococcaceae; genus Intestinibacter. The sequence goes on from CAMEPL010000001.1 coordinate 2,330, forward strand.
CTACTGTTTGCATAGTTTTAGGAACTTGAATTTTTACATTACCAGCATCTATACATGCTTGGTCATATTCGCTTTGAGATATATAACCAAACTCTTTCATTTTACCAAGGACTGTTTTAGCTCTTCCAACAGCATTTGGATTAAGAACTGCTTTTCTCACAATCATATTACCTTGCTTTAATTGGCTGTATGTATCTTGGTCAGTAATCAGTCCCCAAGAGTATAATTTGTCTACCATATTTAATTCTACTTCAGTAGGATCGTCATATCCATCATTTTCAGTATGTGAGTAGAATAGTAACTTGTTTTCTAAATCAGATCTTTGCTCAGTACCGTCTAATTTAGCTTTAGTATATGGTGCATATTTGTATGGATTGTTAGTAGCACCAACTAACATAGCAGCTTCTGGTAAAGTAAGCTTTTCTGCTGATTTATTGAAATATCCTTGTGCAGCCGCTTCAATTCCATAAAAAATGTTACCTACATACATGTTATTTAAATATGTAAGCAAGATATCATCTTTATCTACAACTTTACTCATTTCATAAGCATAGTAGATATCTTTTATTTTACGAGATAAAGTTTTTTCTTGAGAGGTTAAAAGTAATTTTGAGACCTGCATAGGTATTGTACTACCACCTTGTTTAGTACCAGTAAGTGTTTTAACAACGGATCTAGCTAGACCTTTTAAGTCAACACCATTATGTTCATAGAATCTCGAGTCTTCTATAGATACAAGAGCATTTTTTACGGTTTCATTATTTAACTTCTTAAGAGGAATCTTTTTATTCCCAGTTTCAGCTTCAGCTAAAGTACTACCATCAGAATATTTTAGTACAGTCTTAGTATTAGTTTTTTCATCTAATAATGCTTTAGTTATAACTTCAGTATTTCTTAAAGAAGAGAAAACTAATGCTGAGCCGACAGCGACCCCAATTACTAACATAAATAAAATTGCCATACCAAAAATTTTGGTTTTACTTCTTTTTCTGTGTTTTTTAGGTTTTGATGAAACTTTTTTATAATTATCTTTTGATGTAGGATGATTTACATCACTATTAGAAGATGATGAAACTTTTTTTCTTCTAATTTTATTCTTGTCATCATTATTATTATCTCTGCTCATTATATACCTCCTTACTTAATGCATAATTATAACATATTTTATTTCCTTTTTATAGTTAATTAAAATTTGTAAGAATATGTAAAGTTTATTAAATTTAAATAATTTATAAAATCTTATGATATAATTATATCCTTTAAAGACTTGATTTAACAATATAATTAATACTGATAGGATGATAATTTATCTGTTTAAATCTTAATTAAAAAATATTTATTATATTTTTTACTTCTATAAAATAAATATGTATAAATACACTTATATTAAGTCAAAATAAAATAATCTCTGATATATCAGAGATTATTTTATTTTGACTTATAACATCCATTTTATATATACACCATATCCTATTTTCGGATTATTTTCTAAAGCATGAGATACTGCACCAATTATCTTATTATTTTGAATTATTGGTGTACCGCTCATACCTTGTACAATTCCACCAGTTTCTTTTAATAAATCTTCATCAGTAATTCTTATTTTAAATGTTTTAGGTTCTGGATAATTTTGATTTTCAATTTTTAATATTTCAATATCATATTTTACACATTTATTTTGTTTATTTTGTAATATTATTTGAGCTTTTCCAAGTTGAACTTCATTTAAATTGGCAACTTTATATTTTTTTTGATTAGAAAAATCTATATTTCTAGTTCTACCTTTAATTCCATATTGAGTATTATCTCTAAAATCACCTATTAAATAATTTTTGCTTGCATTTATATAGCCTACATTTCCACGAGATGATTTTTCTATCTCTAAGTTACTTGTTGTTGATATAGTGCCAGCTTTAATTGGTATTTGTTTTGCATCACCAACGTTAATTGCATGTCCCACTGCACCAAATTCATTAGTATCTGGATTAATATAAGTTAATGTAGCAAAACCTGAGATAGCATTATTAAAACTAACTTTTTTTAACGGTTCTTTATAACATATTAAATTTTTAATTTCATTTCCTCTTTTAACAGTAACTCTTATTTGATTACTAGTAGAAGAATAAAACACATCTGATAGATGATTAAAATCTCTTATAGTATTACCTTCTGCTTTAAGAATTAAATCACCACTTTTTAAGGGACAACCATCAACTTCATTACGTACAATTAAATTTTCAAGCTGTCCATCAACTTGAATTACTTTTCCAATTGGAACTAAATACATATCATTATTTTTTTCCAAAGAATATGCATAATTTGCATTATTAATGAAAAAATATAGTAAGAAGAAAAAACAAACAAAAAAGAAACTATTAAATTTTAATGATCTTAAGTTGAGTTTTTTATTAAAATTTAGCAATGTTATAAACACCTTCTTTCTTGAGTTTGGTTGGTGCCTAATATTATATTTTGCAAAAGTGAGTTTTTAATGCTTGGAAATGAGATTCAACAAAACCGTAGATTGCATAAATAAACAAAGAATAAATGAAGAACATTGAAATTAAATAAAACAAAAAATAAAAAAGAAATAAAATTTAAGTTATATAGATTTTATTTCTTTTTAATCTTTCTTTTTACTATTTTTTTTGAGCGCTTTTTTGAAGAACTAGAAGTAGAACATCTTCCACCTGAGGAGGTACCAGCAGGAATTGGAGGAACAAATATATTTTCTCTTTCACCTTGTTCACATGAATTAACACTACCGATTAATGCGAGTTGATCAGATAATGTAGCAAGAAATGTAGAGAGTATATCTATATCAGTATCTGACAATTCTTCGGCTAAAGCAATTGCTAAAGTAGATGATAATACAAAGTAATCAAATGCCGAAAAATAACACAACTTAGATTTTTCGCTGTTTGAGTTATCATTTGTACTTTGATTATTCTTATCGTCATTATTGCTACTACAATTACTTTGCTCATTATTTGTATCTTCATTTTGTGAACAAGTATCTGAATTTGAATTAACAGATTTATTAGTAGAATCTTTATCTGATGAATTAGATGTAGAACTTCTAACATTGTGTTTACTTTTGCTGATGTGCTTTCTTTTTTTTCTCTTCAAGAGTGATCACCTCTATAAATTTGTATGTATATAAATATATATATGAAAAAAATTAGTATTAAATGAAATCAAAAAATAACTGGGAAAATAAGAAGCTTTTTTATAACACATAGGAAATAGTATATTAATAAATTTAAAAAATATGTAGGAGGACTTTTCTAAGTGAAAAAATATAAATTTTTAACTACTGTTATATTAATAATTGGGCTTATAATGATTTTCACATCAAGTGAAACAAGGGATTTAACAAAATTAGTTTCAAATTTTTCAACTTTAAAACTAAATCCTAGTACAAAAACTGAACAATACATAATATGTATAGACCCAGGTCACCAAGCAAAAGGAAACTCAGAAACAGAACAAGTTGGGCCAAATTCAGGGTCATATAAAGCAAAAGTATCTTCTGGAACGGCTGGCGTAGCGACTAAAAAGCCAGAATATGAATTAAATTTAGAGGCATCTTTAAAATTAAAACATATATTAGAAAGTAGAGGATATAAAGTATATATGACGAGAGAAAGTCATGATGTAGACATAAGCAATAAAGAAAGAGCTATATTTGCTAATGAAAAGAAAGTAGATATGGTAGTTAGAATACATGCTGATGGCTCTGACAATGGAGGAATTACAGGAGCGTCTATTTTAATTCCATCAAAATACGGTGAATATACATCAGCTATTTATGAAGAAAGTTCAAACTGTGCAAAATTCGTAAATGAAAATATGCAAAACAATGGATTTAAAGTAAATGGAATATTTGAACGAAGTGATTTAACAGGATTTAACTGGTCACAAGTCCCTGCAATTTTATTAGAAATGGGATTTATGAGTAACTATACAGAGGACCAAAATATGTCTAGTCCACAATATCAAGAGAAAATGATGAATTCAGTAGCTGATGGATTAGATAACTATTTTAAAAATAAAAAATAAGGTGATATTATGACAAATATATTGGGGGAAAATATGAATAATAGCGTCTTAGAAAAGACATTAAATATTATAAGTCCGATTAAAAATAAATTTTCAAAGCCAGACTGTAGAGTGCATATATTTATACAGGAAAATGCAATGAATAGTTTATGGCTAAATGAATATTATGAAGTCTATGAGTTTTTTTATAGATATACAAAAACAATAAATGAAGGTATTGTATGGGCAGACCAAGATTTAAAATGTTATTGCCACTTTTTTAATACTCTCACAAATAAGGGATTGCCAGGTGTAGAAGATAATGCACTTACCTTGGCTCAAAGATATTACGATTATGCAATAGATTTTTTTTATGAAAATGAAATATACCAATCAATGTTTTATCTGGGTGCAGCTTGTCACCTAGTTCAAGATACAACAGTTCCACAACATGCCACAGGAGACTTACTAAACAATCACATGCAATTTGAAAATTACGTAAAAGCAAATTATCTAAAAATAAAGCGATTCAGAACATACTCTGAGCCAATATTATTTAACTCTGTAGAAGAATATATTAGATTTAATTCTTATAATGCGATAAAGAACCAGCGTATGTATAGTCATGTTCAAAATCTAAGGAGTAGATTTTACTTAATTGCGGAAAAAGCATTGGAATTCTCACAAAGAACGACAGCAGGAATCCTAATTTTGTATTTTAAAAATACGTATATGCAAAATTAAAAAAATCAAATATAATAGTATAGATGTAAACAAATAAAATTTATAAGAGGTGGATAAATGCTAGTAGTAGAAAATGTTAGTCATGGTTTCGGAGCGAGAACAATACTAGAAAATGTATCTTTTAGACTTAAAAAGGGAGAACATATAGCCCTTGTAGGTGCTAATGGAGAAGGAAAATCTAGTTTCTTAAATATAATAACAAAAAAATTAATGCCAGATGCAGGTAATATAAAATGGTCATCAAGAGCAACAGTTGGTTATTTAGATCAGCATGCTGTTTTAGAAAAAGGAATGACTATAAGAGACGTATTAAGAGGTGCATTTAAAAACATGTTCGAGTTAGAACAAGAAATGTTAAAAATGTACGATTTAATGGGTGAAGCAGATGAAGAACAAATGAATAAACTTCTTGAAGAAACTGCTGAAATACAAACTATATTAGAAAATAGTGGATTCTATACAATAGATGCAAAAATCCAAGAGGTTGCTAATGGTTTAGGATTAGGGGAAATAGGTCTTGATAGAGATGTAACTGACTTAAGTGGTGGTCAAAGAACTAAAGTACTTCTTACTAAGTTATTATTAGAAAGTCCAACAATATTAATCCTTGACGAGCCTACAAACCACTTAGATGAAGAACATATAGTATGGCTTACAAGATATTTACAAGAATATGAAAACAGCTTCATTCTTGTATCACACGACACAGACTTTATAAACAATACATGTAATGTAATTTACCATATAGAAAATGCTGAGCTTACAAGATACAAAGGTAACTATGATGAATTTGTAAGACTTAGAGATATTAAGAAAAGACAAGAAGAAAGTGCTTACGAAAAACAAATCGAAGAAAGAAAGAAACTTGAAGATTTCGTAGCGAGAAATAAAGCGAGAGTTGCAACTAGAGGTATGGCAAACTCAAGACAAAAAATACTTGATAAGATGGAAATCTTAGAAAGACCAAAAGAAAAAATAAAACCAACATTCAACTTTAGAAATGCTAGAGCAGCAGCTAGAATAATATTCGAAACTAAAGATTTAGTATTAGGATATAATGAACCATTAACTAAACCATTAAACTTCCAATTAGAAAGAGGTCAAAAGATAGCTCTTAAAGGGATGAATGGTATAGGTAAATCAACACTTTTAAGAACTTTACTTGGAATGACAAAACCGTTCGATGGAGAAGTTGAATTAGGTGATTATTTAGAAGTTGGGTATTTCGAACAAGAAAGTTCAATGGATAACTACAACACTGCTTTAGATGATGTATGGCAAGAATACCCTGTATTAACAAACTACGAAGTTAGACAAGCCCTTGCTAAATGTGGTCTTACTACTGAACATATAACAAGTCAAGTTAGAGTTTTAAGTGGGGGAGAAGCAGCTAAAGTTAGATTATGTAAATTAATGTTAAAAGACATAAACTTCTTAGTTCTTGACGAGCCTACAAACCACTTAGACGTAGAAGCTAAAGATGAATTAAAGAAAGCAATAAAAGAATTCAAAGGAACAGTTCTGTTAGTTTGCCATGAGCCAGAATTCTACAACGATGTAGTTGATGATGTTTGGAATATAGAAGACTTTACTACAAAAATAGTTTAATAGGTAAATTAGAGGGGGCTTTCAATTGAGAAAGTTATTAAATGTAGTTATATCTATATGTTTAGCTTTATTTGTAATAGGTTCATCAGTTATTATAACTATGAATATAAAAAACATATATTACAATGATATAGATAAATTAAACATAGAGTCTATGATTGATCTTTCAAGGGAAGATATAATAGAGAATTATGATTATCTAATTGACTATAATTTAAGTTGGAATGCAGGAGAATTTGAGTTGCCATCTCTACCTTCATCGCCAAATGGAAAAATACATTTTGAAGAAGTGAGAGACATATTTCAAAATGTAAAAGTGCTTACTATAATAACTGGAATTATTTCTATTATAGGGGGGATTTTACAAATTAGAAAAGGTCAATTTAAATTTTTGAGAAATGCATCTATATTAATTGTAATAATGCCTATTTTATTAGCTATTCCAATTGCAATAAATTTCAATGCATGTTTTATTATGTTTCATAAAATAATGTTTAGCAACGATTATTGGATTTTTAATCCTATAATAGATCCTGTTATAAATATGTTACCAGAAGCATTTTTTATGCATATGGGTGTTGCAATTTTAGCAATTATGATAGTTGGTAGTGCGATTTTACAATTGATGTATCATAAGGTAAAAAAGTTAAATTATAGTAATACTAAAATAAAAAATTAAATTACAATAATTATAATATTGAAAGAATGTCGAATAAATGGTATGATGGATATATTGAAATAAGACTGAAATAAAAATGAGACGAAAAAATACGAGTTAGATGATTTAAATCAATCTAACTCGTATTTTTTTTGCTATAAATATTACAGATTAACTTATCATAAACTTATAATATATTATTCAGCATCTAATTTTGTTATTTCAGCAATTTCTTTAAATTTTCCAATTACATAATCATAATTTTTTCTTTGGTGAGGAAGAGTACAATTTGTACAGTTCTTTATACCTTTTTCAGTATAGCTAAAATTTCCTCCACATTTATCCTTTAAAGCATATAAAGGGCAATAACAGAATAAGCAATTGAAATTTTCTGGGTCATTAGTTTTATGACAAGGAAAGTATTCACATTTTGTATTACTAAAAAATTTATAACTCAATTTATATATACCTCCAAATTTTATAATATGAGATAATTTTATTATACTATTTTAATTTAATTTATTATACTTATAATATAGAAAATTTTATTGGGAGAATGCTTATGAAGGATTTTAGGGAAGTTTCTACTATGGAGTTGTTTTTTAAAGAAACTACAAAAATGGAACTTAAAATGCGAAAGTTTGAAGAACTATTCAAAAAGAATATGTTGAAATTAACATTAAAGGGGGATGATAAAAAGAGCGAAGATTTAGAGCAAGACGACGAAGTAAAGGCAAAGCAAAAAGTAAAGAACTTGGCATTTGCAGATTTAAAGAAAGAGGCTGATGAAGGGGATGCAGAGGCCCAGTATAACTTAGCAAACTATTATCTGAGTTTTGAAAAAGATAAACTCAAGGGCATATCAAAGGCATTTACATGGTATAAGAAAGCATCTCAAAATGGTTCAAAAGAAGCACAATATAACCTCGCATGTTTGTACATAGATGGAATAGATATAGATTTGGATGAAGATGAGGAAGAAAAAGATGAACAAGGATTTCTATGGTTTAAAAAGTCAGCAGAGCAGGGATTTATAAAATCAAAATTTTGTCTGGCACTTTGTTATGAACATGGAATTGGGGTAGAAGTAGACAAACAAAAATCATTTGAAATTATAAAATCACTTGAAAATGAAAAAAATAATTATCCAATTCAATATTGTTTGGGAGTATATTATGAAAATGGAATTGGAGTAGAGCAAGACAAGAAAAAAGCATTTGAATATTATAAAACTTGTGCTAATGGAGGTTATGATATAGCCCAGCTTAGAACAGCTATTTGCTTTGAATATGGAATCGGTGTAAAACAAGATTATAAAAAGGCATTTAATAGATATAAAAAAGCAGTTAGTAATGGCAACCAAGATGCAAAATATCTTATGGCTCATTGTTATGAGCTTGGAATAGGAACTAATGTAGACTATAAAAAGGCATTTTCAATATATGAAGAATTACAAGAAATAGATTATAAAGATGGAATTTATAGATTGGCATATTGCTATGAGCATGGAATCGGGGTAGATGTCGATACAGAAAAGGCATTTAAATTGTATAATGACTTGGCACGTATGGGCAATGAAGATGCGATGTTTTATTTAGCACAGTGTTATGAACTGGATAGAAAAAATGCTTCAAATAATGAAGAGGTCGTTGCAGATTTAGAGCAAAATGAATTAGAAAAAAATATAGAAATATCAATAGATGAAACTAGTATAAATGATGCCGAAGTAAGTAATACAGATTTACTCCAACAAGATGATTTAGACGATGAAATAATTTTTAGCAAAGATTTAGGGATTAATGTATTTTTAGAACAGACTATATTTAAACAAATCAAAGATAATAATCTAGAAAATGATTTGAAAAAACTAGTTATAAAAATCGATAAATGCATGAGTTCATCAAATAAATCATTAAGTCTAAATAGTTTAGGTTTTAAGAAGTATGAAGGAATAAAAGATAACAACATTTATGGATTTGATTTCAATAACAAAGTAAATGATAGTGATAGAATAATAGCATGCTTTATGAAAGATTATGCTAAAAAGAATGAATTTGACTTTGATAGATATATAGACAATGAAAATGACGACAAAAAGGGGATTATATTATTTTCAATAGCAAAACATAATGATCAAGAAAAAGAAGCATTAAAAGTATCTAGAAGAATAAATAATGACTTCTTTAAAGGAAATAAATTTAAAAGTTTAACTAGAAAAAAAGATTCAACATATAAAGAGATTGTGCAAGCACGATATGTTCAAAATATAAATCAAGAAAATAATATGACATTTAGAACAGTTGATTTTAACGATAAGGAAATAATATATCAAGAAGTATTAACTAAGGAACAAGCCAAATATATAGATACATTTATTCAAAAATCGGAGCCATTCATATTATCAGGTATAGCTGGAAGTGGTAAGACATTATCAACAATAAATTTAATACCAGATATGGTAAAAAAAATCAAAAACATGAACTCAAATAAAAAAATTCTGTATGTTACATTTTCAAACAACTTAAAAGAGTATGTGAAATCAAAAGTTATGGAAAACTACTATGAATTTAATGAATATATAGAGATAAGAACTTTTGTAGATATATGTACAGAAATAAATTATAAACACAACAATAAAAAAATAGATAGATCTAAGATTATAACTCAAAATTCTTATAATAAAAGTTTTACAAAATTCTTAGGATGGTTACAACAAACTTCTAGAGATGCAAATATTTTGAAATTTATAAATAGATATGAAAATGAAAAAAATATTATTTATAGCGAGATATTTGGAATACTAAAAGGTTCTATGTATGTCGACTGGGATAGAGAGGAGCCATATATAGTAAACTCAGAATACTATATAAATAATAGTAAAAAAATAGTTGAAGATTATAAGATTTTTGTCCAAGAAGATAGAGAAATTCTATATTTAATAACAGAAAAATATAATCAATGGCTAGATGAAAATGGCTACTATGATATAAATGATATAGCATTTGAACTACAAAACTTAATAAAAGAGAAATCCATAAACTATGAATATGTTGTAGTTGATGAAGTTCAGGATTTTACAGAAGTTCAAATATATATGTTGTTTTTACTAGCTAAGGAACAAGAAATATATGCAAAGAATAAAACAAGAAAAATACTACTAGCAGGTGACCCAAATCAAATAATAAATCCAACATTCTTCAAAATAGGAAGGTTGACAAAATTATTTTATTTAAATGGATATCATTATGAAATTAAGCGCCTTAATGAGAATTTTAGAAATTCTATAAATATAATGAGGATGAACAATATTGTAAATGAAATAATAAACGATAAACTTCCAGCTAGAAAGGAAGAAGACCGACAATATGAAGTAACAAAAAACAACAAAACAGGTATAATAGAGCAAGTTGAAGCTACGGAGGAAAATTTAAAAATTATATTTGGTGAAATAGATGCCTCTGCAAAAGTTGCACTTATAGTATCCGATGATGAAAAGAAACAAGACTTAAGAGAAAAATACAACTGCAAAAATGCATTTACAATATCTGAGTTTAAGGGGAAAGAATTTGATAATATAATAGCTTATAACATATTATCTGACTATGCAGATATTTATGAAGAAGTTTATAAGAAAGAAATTTTAAAAGAAGGTCATTACAGCTATTACTTTAATAGATTTTATGTCTCTATAACAAGAGCAAATTATAATTTAGTCTTAATAGAAGAAAAAGAAACAGAAGTATTAAATGAGATTAAAGAAAAATTAGGCGATGACTTAAAATACATAAAGACTTTAACTCAATTTAAAGATTTAAATCTAGGCGAAGTAGTAGGAGATAGTATAGATTTATTTAAATTAGGTATGAAGTTCTTCTATGATGAAAGATATTCAGTAGCAAAGAATTATTTCATTAGAAGTGTAGAACCAAACTCAAATAGTTTAGCAAGACTATGTGATTTGTTTGAAGAAGACGGAAAATACGAAGAAAAAGGAGACAAGCTTTTTGAAATAGGTGAGTATAAATTAGCCCAAAATTACTACGAAAAATCATACCAATTTTCAAAATTTGCGATTATGTACTTATATATAGATGACTTGTCTTATGAAAAACAGTTAAGAGAGTTTTATAATAGTTTAGAAAAAGAAGGTATCAGATTTAGCGATTTATTTGATGAGTATGCGTATAAGTTTGATAAATTAAATGATATCTTAAGAAATAAAATAATCAAGACAGAAAAATTAAAATCTGATATTCAACTAAAAATAGGGAATATAAATAAATTATTGGGAAATATAAATGCGAAGATGAATAGGAGATAGGTGAGAGTATGGCGAATAGTGAATTAAATACAAGGGGTATAGTAGATTCAATAGATAAGTTTAATGAACATAGCGAGCAGATATGCACAACATTAAATGGTTTAGAGGGAAGCATAAATGAATTTAACAGGTCGATTTCCAAATTAGATTCATTAAATCAGATTGATATGACGAAGCAGAAAATGAACGAACTAAATACATATAAAAATAAAGTATCGCAGATGGTGAATGGGCTTAAAAATATAGATCAAGATTTAAGCAAGTTAGATGAACTTATCAAAACTATTGCTCAGTTCGCAGAAGAAATACATTCTGTAATGAAAAATAGCAATATGATAAGTTTTACTACAGTATCAAAGAATGTAAGAGATTTAGATAAAAAGATAACTGCTTTTAATAAGAGAATAGATACATTTATAGAAAGCGAGCTATTAAAAAAGATGGATGCTCAATATGATGATATAATAGAGCATATTGACTCTGTATTAGAAAGACAACAAAAAATGATAGATGAAATAGACGAAAAGTTAGATCAAATATCTCCAGAAAATAATAAAAAGCAATCATCTTCAGAGGTAGGAAATATTGTTCTTGACTCAAAATTTGAAGGCAATATCGAAAATATAATCAAAAGTGTTATAAAGGATGTGGTTAGTAAAAATGGGGCAACTATAAACTCAAAATCTTCAATTTACCATGGTTTTAGCACAAAAGTACTTCAAGTTTTATCTGAAGAAGGTGAGCTAGAAGCTAGCTACATTCTTGGGGATAGATATTATGAAGAAGGACAAGTTGATAAAGCCGTTTTAGAATACGAAAAGCTCGTTGATAATAACGACAACAGATGTGCAGAGAAGTTGATTAAAATATATAAACAAAAATCAGACGAAGAAAATCCCATATATCAAGAAAAACTAGGGTTTGAATTATATAGAGGAAAAATAATAGAAAAAGATATCGATAAAGCTATAGAATTATTGCAAAAGGCAGGGAAAAATGGAAGCATAAATAGTAAAAAATATTTAGAGCTTATAAATTTAAAATAGATGATTTTAATAAATTTATTTAGAGGGTGAGAGATTTATTCATCCTCTTTTTGATTTTAAATTATAATATTAATAAAATAGTTATTATCAAAAAAATCCATATAAAAATGATATTTTAATGATATAATTATTAGGAATATTTATCTAAAATGAGTTATTTGCAGTAAAAAATAGAAAATGACAGATATAAAAAGAATGAAATTTCTTATAAAAGTCAAAATATATAACAAAGAAAAAATGCTGGCAAATGAATGAATTGACAACAAGTAAAATAAAGAGGTGATTTTGTGGAAGAAAAACTACAAGAAAAGGCCGTTTTAGTGGGCTTAAATATAACAACTAATGTAAAAAAAATCGACGATATTGATATAAATGAATCTATGGAAGAACTTAAAGAGTTAGTAAAGGCTGCTGGAGCAGAAGTTTTAGCATCTGTAATTCAAAATAAACCAGCTAGAGATGCAGCTTATTTCATAGGAAAAGGTAAAGTCGAAGAAATAAGAGATTACTGTCATATGCTTGGTGCTACAATGATAGTATTTAACGACGAATTATCAGGGGCACACATGAGAAATATAGAAGATGTTACTGGACTAAAAGTAATCGATAGAACAGCTTTAATATTAGACATATTTGCACAAAGAGCATTAAGTAAAGAAGGTAAATTACAAGTTGAGCTTGCTCAGTTAAAATACAGACTACCAAGGCTTTATGGAATGGGTGGACAAATGAGTAGAACTGGTGCTGGGATAGGTACTAGAGGTCCTGGTGAACAAAAGCTTGAAATAGATAAAAGACATATCTTAAACAGAGCAGCCGACATCAGAAAAGAACTTAGAGAAGTAAAACAAAACAGAGAAACTCAAAGAGTTCAACGTTTAAAATCAAATATACCAATAGTTGCACTTGTTGGGTATACAAATGCAGGAAAATCGACGTTACTAAACGAATTAATAAAGACACATAAAGATTACGAAACAGAAAAAGAAGTTTTCGTAAAAGACATGCTATTTGCAACACTTGATGTAACTTTAAGAAAGGCTACTTTGCCAAATAAGAGAGATTTTCTAGTAGTAGATACAGTTGGATTCGTAAGTAAACTACCACATGATTTAGTAGAAGCATTCAAAGCAACATTGGAAGAAGTTAAATATGCAGACTTAATACTACATGTTATAGATGCTACAAATAGTAGTTTTGAGCTACAAAAACAAACTACTGAATCAGTACTAAAAGAATTAGGTGCAGATGATAAGAAAACTATAATAGTTTACAACAAAATAGACAGACTAGAGCTAGATATTTATCCAAGAAATAGAGAAGACAGAATTTATATTTCTGCTAAAAAGGGTATAAATATGGATATCCTTCTAAAAATGATAGAAAATGCTTTAATGGAAGACACTTATCAAGTTAAATTATTACTTCCATATGACAAAGGTAATATATTCAGCAAAATAAAAGAAAAATACAACGTAGATTATTTTGAATATGTTGAAAATGGAACACAACTTGAAGTAAGTTTAGATGAAGAAGATTATAATGTATATAAACAATATATAGTAGAGGAATAAAGATGGACATAAGTTGGAGCAATATCGATAATTTAGATGATTACTTTATTACATATCTTCTTTATAATGAATCAAAAACAGTGTCTCAAATTAGTAAAATCAGAAATATACCAGTTGCAGAGGTAAATGATCATCTAATCAAAGCAAAATTAGAGATAAAATCTGCAAATAAACAAAAAGTAGAATCTTCAAAAGATATATTGGATAAATTTTTAGAATTAGGAAAAGACTCGCGACTTGAATTTATAGAAGAGTTAAGTCTAGATAAAGAAAAAGAATTAAACTTTAAAAGAGAACTATATAAAAGAATACTGAAGGAACAAAATGCAGATGATTTAATTGTCTTAATTTGGGCAACGGGAGAGTTTAGGGATGAAAGATTTTTAAAAATACTTCACCCTCTTACAAACCACAGACATTCAGATATAAGAAGAATAACTTATTCAGCTATTAGAAAAATATCTTCTCCAAAGAGCAAATTAGTCTTGGAAAAGGGATTATATGACTCAAATCCACAAACTAGACAATATTGTGCAAAAGCTTTGGCGAAAGTAGGAGACGATAAGACAGTCGAGATTTTGCAACGACTTATAGACAGAAAAAAAATCAATGAAAAAGAATATGTCATCAGGGCATATAATGAAGCTATTTTGGCTTTGAAATATCTAACGGCAGGGGGAGAGGCACTATGAAGACGTATAAAACATTACATGGCTTTGGAACAGATGAGTACATAGTAGAAAAATCTACTTTTATAGGCTATGCAAAACCTATAAAATCTGAAGAAGAAGCGGTTGAATTTATAAACGAAATAAAAAAGAAGCATAAAGATGCGACTCATAATGTTTGGGCATATACTGTTGGTGAAACTATGAATATTCAACGTTATAGCGACGATGGAGAACCACAGGGAACAGCAGGAATCCCTACATTAGAAGTTATAAAAAAAGAAGACCTAAGAGATGTAGTAGTTGTTGTAACTAGATATTTCGGAGGCATTAAATTAGGAGCAGGTGGACTTGTTAGAGCATATACAAAAGGTGCAAAAGTTGGTATTGAAGCAGCTCAAATTATCCAAAAGGTAAAATACAAAGAAATTAGTATAAATATAGACTATAACCAAATAGGCAAAGTCCAAAATGAGATAATGAACATGGGTTACACAGTAAAAGACACTTTATACACTGATAAAGTTGAAATAATAGTTTACTCTAGAGAAGAGGAAACAGATTCACTTAAGTCTAAAATGATAGATATAACTAGTGGAACTGCAGAAATAGGTGAAAGCGAAGCATTTTATCTATCTGAAAAAGAAGGCAAAATTATTTTTTAGATAGGGGTTATTTAACAATAGATATATCGAGGGGGAAGTCATAATGGAAAGTGAAAAAAACAAAATAACAAGACAAATAGGAATCTCTCTAGCTATAATAGGTATTTTATTTTTAGCTATAGTAATTTTGAATTTATCAAAAAACGAAGAGATAATCATATTCAGCTTTATGTATGGCTTTATGCTTTTTATGGTATTTAGTTTATTTAAATTATCAAAATCAAGTAATGTAGATGTAAACAATACTATTGAAACTTTAAATAAATTACAAAAAGACTTAGAAAGACAAAATTTCATACAAGATATGTTAAATCACGCCAATATGGAATTTGAAATAAATGAAAAAATGGCTTATATAAATAGAATTATTGAAAAATACTCTGACAGTGCCGATGGTTATTACTATCGTGGAGAGTTTTATATTAAATTCGATAAATTTTATTCAGCCATAAGGGATTTTGAAAAAACGATAGAATTGGATAAAAACTATAAAGAAGCATATAGGGGTAAAGGTGTTTGTTATAGTAGACTAGGAGACAATGAATTAGCAATAAAAAATTATGAAAAAGCATTGCAAATAGATCCAAAATACGAAGTAGTTTATTATAATTTAGGTGTAACTTACAGCAATTTAAAAGAATATGACAAAGCTATGGAAAGTTACACAAAGGCATTAGAAATAGACGAAAATGATGTAAGTGCTTATTATAATAGAGGAAGAATTTTAGCTTATCTAGGAAGATATAAAGAAGCGTTAAAAGATTTTACAAATGCTATAAATCTTGAAAAATATGACGAAAGAATAGTCTATGAAAGAGCAGGACTTTATTACTTAATGAAACAATATAAAAATGCGCTACTAGACTATAAGACATTTGTAAACTTAGCTCCACATATGAAAGAAGGTTATTTGGGAATGGCAGATTGTTATTGTCAAATGAACCAAATTAACAACGCAATTGAATATTACAATAAATCTATAGAATTAGACCCAGAATACGAAGAAAGTTACTTCAATCGTTCAGTAGCTTACTTAAAACAAGATAATTTACGCAAGGCTATAAAAGATTTGGACAAGGTTATAATATTAAATCCTAAAAATGGAGAAGCATATTACAACAGAGCGCTTGCTTATGGACAAATGGAAAACCACACAAAAGTAATACGTGATTTCTCAAAGGCGATAAAAATGGGCTATAAAGTAGGAAAATCTTATTGCAACAGAGGAAAAGAATACTCTATAACAGGTAACTTTAAAAAGGCAAAAGATGATTATACAAGATCTATAGAACATGGTTATGAAAGTTATATTGTTTATATGGGAAGAGGAGCAGCAAACCTAGATTTAGAAGAATATAACGAAGCAATACTAGACTTTAATAAAGCTATTGAACTTGATAAAAGTCAATTTAAAAATTATTACTATAGAGGATTAGCTTATTATAATCTTAAACAATATAAAGAAGCAATAGACGACTTTACTGTGGCAATAGAAGGAGATCCATCTGATATAAGAGCTTATGAAAAACGTGGCGATGCATATTGTCAAATAGGTGACTATGACAATGCAATAAAAGACTTCTTTATGATAAGTAGATTAGAAGAAAAGAGTTAAAATAAAAAGCCTAAAACTATGAAATTTAAATAGTTTTAGGCTTTATTTTTTCTGTTTATCTTTATGCATATATCCTTTTTGAATTTCAAAAATTCCTATAATCAATAAAAATACTCCAAAACATTTTCTTAAAATATTAGATGATAGATATTCTGCTAATGTAGAGCCAAAAAAAGCCCCCACTATACCGAATAATACTATTGGAAGTACTAATTCAAAATCTACATTTTTCTTTCTTATATGTATGCATAGTGCAGCTATTGTCATAGGAATAGATGATAGTAAGTTAATGCTTTGGGCAAGTTTTGGGTCAATACTTGCAAATAATATTAAGGCAGGGATTAGTATTGTTCCGCCACCCATTCCCATTCCGCCGATTATCCCAGCGAAAAATCCTATTATTCCAATTAACATAATTTCCTCCTATTAATAAAAAATCATCCTAACTGCGGATATTATCATAACTATTCCGAAGGCTATTCTCAAGAACTTTCCTGTTACTTTGCTGAGTAATTTTGCTCCGACTATGCCGCCAATTATACTTCCTATAGCAGCTTGAAATGTTAATTTAACATCGTAAGTACCTTTAGAAATATAGATTACAGAACTCGTCGTAGTTAAAAATATTATTACAGCTAAGGCTGTAGCGTGTGATTTATGTTCTTCTACTTTTAAAATATTGTTTAAGATAGGGACTAAAAGAGTGCCACCGCCGGAACCAAATAGTCCATTAATAAAACCTGTAAAAGCTCCAATTATAGAGTTTTTTATACTAAATGGATTTTTCATATCTTCACCTACCTTGTATTATTATTTGTGATTTTGATAAAACTATGTATATATGTAAAAATAATAAATTAATTTTGAAATAAATATGGTATTATAAGTATAGATTTTTATGAGAAAGGGGCAAAATAAATGGGAATAAATCAAAAAATCGATAAAACAGTAGATTGGCTTAGGGAGAAAGTCAAAGAAGCAGGATGCAAAGGATTAGTTGTTGGGGTTTCTGGTGGTATAGACTCAGCTGTAGTTTGCTACCTTATAAAAAAAGCATTTCCAGACAACTCAATAGGTGTAATCATGAGTATCAACAGCAACCCAAAAGACAGAGAGGATGCACTTAAAGTTATAAATGGTTGTGGAATAGATTATATAGATTTAGATTTAACAGAACCACAAGAAATGATATTAAATTCTGTAACATCAGCTCTTAAAGAAAAAAATTTATACAATGAAGCTGGACTTAGAGCATCAGACTCTAACTTAAGAGCGAGAGTGAGAATGTGTTCTGTTTATACAGTTGCAAATAACTTAGGATATTTAGTTGTAGGAACAGATAACGCAGCAGAAATACATACTGGATACTTTACAAAATACGGAGATGGAGGAGTTGACCTAGTTCCAATAGCTAACCTAACTAAGGCAGAAGTTTATGATTGGGCTAGAGAATTAGGAGTACATCAAGACATAATCAATAAAGCACCATCAGCTGGTTTATGGGAAGGTCAAACAGATGAAAATGAAATGGGAACTACATATAACATGATAGACAAAGTTGTATCAGGAAAAAGAGATGAAGTTCCTCAAAAAGATTTAGAGATTATAGACAGACTACATAGAATAAGTGAACACAAAAGACACACTGCTGCAAAACCACCGATATTCTAATTTACTAAATCGGAATTTTGTGCTAAAATTTACTTTGTCAATAGATTTTGAATAAATCTATAAATGAACGAAATTAAAATTAAGGAGTGAAATTATGGGCCGTATAGGTAATATTATCAATAGAAAAGGTAAACAAGATGCTAAAAGAGCATCAGTATTCACTAAACATGCAAGAGCTATAACTGTTGCAGCTAGAGAAGGTGGAGCAGATCCAGAATACAATGCAGCTTTAAAAACAGCTATAGATAAAGCTAAAGCTGACAATATGCCAAATGACAACATCAAAAGAGCAATAGACAAAGGTGCTGGAGCTGGCGGTGGAGAAGATTACTTCTCAAATACTTATGAAGGATATGGACCAGGTGGTGTTGCTGTTATAGTTGAAACTTTAACTGACAATAAAAATAGAACTGCTGGTAATATAAGATATTACTTCGACAAAAACGGTGGTAACTTAGGAACTACTGGATGCGTTGGTTTCATGTTCGATAGAAAAGGACAAATATTAATAGCTGCTGAAAATGTAAGCGAAGAACAATTAATGGATGACGCTTTAGAAGCTGGAGCAGATGATATAATAACAGAAGAAGATGGATTCGAAGTTGTAACAGCTCCAGAAGATTTCAATGCAGTTAGAGATGCTTTAGTTGAAAAAGGATATGAATTCGTATCTGCTGACATTAAATTAATACCTCAAACTACTACAGTTTTAGACAACGAAGGTCAAGTAAAAGCTATGGAAAAATTAATAGACTTACTTGAAGATGATGACGACGTTCAAAATGTTTACCATAACTGGGAAATAACTGAATAGTTATTTGGATGTTAGGGCTTGTAACGTTTTGATTGATTTATAATTATAAGAAAAAATTAAATAGTAATTAAATTATGTAATACCTCTTTTTGTAGAAATCTGCGGATTTTTATGAAAAGAGGTATTTTTTATGTAAATAATACTTTCTACATCAATAATTGGTTGTATATAGTGTGTTATGAAGAAATAAATATTTTATAATTTATAAAAAAGAAGGAAAATTGAATAAAAATTAAGAATATTTATAATTAGAAATAAGATGGTAAGTAAAAATTACAAATTTATACATAATAATATAAAGTATAACTACAAAATTGTTAATTTGGGGGAATTAAAATGAGCGTAAAAACAGACAAAAATATATATGTAAATTATGCATATGAATATTTAGTAAAATTGTATGGATATAATGCTCAGTTTAGGGATGGACAGTTAGAAGCAATAGTTTCAGTACTACAAAGGAAAAGAGTATTAGTTGTACAAAAAACTGGATGGGGAAAAAGTTTAATATATTTTTTATCAACAAAGATACTTAGGGATATGGGAAGGGGACCAACTATCATAATTAGTCCTTTAATTTCTTTGATAAATAACCAAATTGAATCAGCAGAAAAATTGAATTTAAAAGCTATAACAATAAATTCAACTAATAAAGATGATTGGGATGAAATAGAAAATAATATTGTGAATAATAAGTATGACGTATTATTTATATCACCAGAAAGACTAGGAAATGAAAGATTCTTAGAATCTGTCCTATATAAAATAAAAGATTCAATAGGAATGTTAGTGGTAGATGAAGCTCATTGTATTTCAGATTGGGGTCATGATTTTAGACCAGATTATAAGAGAATTAATAGAATTATAAAGATATTGCCACCGAATATTCCATTTTTGGCAACTACAGCAACAGCTAATGATAGAGTAGTAAATGATATAAAAAGTCAGTTAGGTGAGGATATAATTATAAGTAGAGGACCTCTAGTTAGAGAATCTATAAATATTCAAGTAATAAAAATGAATAGTGATACAGAAAGATTAGCATGGATATATGAAAATATAAACAAAATAGATGGAACAGGTATTATATATTGCTTAACACAAAGAGATTGCGATATAGTAGCTGGATGGTTAAGTAAAAAAGGAATTAATGTTGAAAGTTATCATGCTGGATTTAATACCGAAGAAAGAACTGAAAAAGAATTAAAATTGTTAAATAATGAAGTGAAAGCATTAGCAGCTACAGTTGCATTAGGTATGGGATTTGATAAACCTGATATAAGCTTTGTAATACATTATCAAAGACCAGGAAATGTAGTAGCATATTATCAACAAATTGGTAGAGCGGGAAGAGCAATTAATAATTCTTATGCTATATTGCTATATGGAGAAAATGATGATGATATTATACAATATTTTATAGATTCAGCTTTTCCAACATATTATGAGATGGAGAAAGTAATAGATTTACTAGAAAATAGTCCAACAGGTATGAGGTTAAGTGATATACTTAAGGAAATAAATATGAAAAATTCAAGGCTAGACAAATGTCTGAAATTTTTGCAAATAGATGGATCAATATATAAAGAAAAAAGCAAATACTATAGATCTATAAATCCATGGAACCCAGATTTTGAACATAGTAAAAAAATAACTGATATTAGAAATCAAGAACTTAAATCAATGAATTGTTATACTAAAACAAAAGAATGCTATATGGAATATATATCAAAAGAATTAGATGATAAATATGCACACCAATGTGGTAGATGTAGTAATTGTAGAGGAAAAAATATATTTCCTACAAGTGTAAAATTTGAAAATATATTAGAAGCAGAGATGTTTATAAAAGGGGAATATCTTGATATAGAACCTAGAAAAAGATGGCCTTCAGGTGTTAAAATAAATAATAAAAATACTATTGATGAAAGTATATGTATGGAAAAAGGATTGATGTTATGTTCATATGGAGATTATGGTTGGGGACAACTTGTTAAGTCTGGCAAGTATTATGATAATTATTTTTCAGATGAATTAGTTAATGCCGGATATAATTTACTTAAAGAAAGAGTAAAAAAATGGGATATAAAATGGATAACTTCAATACCTTCTTTAAGACACCCTAACTTGGTAAAATCTTATGCAAAAAGGTTAGCTAATAAATTGAATATATTCTATGATGAAGTATTTTTTAAAAAGGCTGATACACCAGAACAAAAAGATATGGAAAATAGTTTTGGTCAATATGAAAATGTATGTAATGGAATAGGAATAAAAAAATGTTACCGAGGAAATGTATTGATTATTGATGATATGGTAGATTCAAGATGGACATTAACATATTCAACTTATCTATTAAGAGATAATGGAGCTGGTAGAGTGTATCCATTTGCATTGGCTAAAACAACATCACAGGGAGGTGATTAAGAAATGCTGACAAATGATGATAAAGCTATATTATTACTTTGTTCTCATATTGGAATAAAGGATAGTAGTGTAAAACCATTGACGACATCAAAGTGGAATGATATAGCAAATAAAATTAATAAGTCGGATATTAAAAGACCAGGAAATATATTTAAATTTAATGAAGAAGATATAAAAAAACAACTAGAACTATCACAAGAAGAATTAAATAACTTTATGAAATTATTATCTAGAAGTTTAGAATTTAGTGTGGACTTAGAAAGATTGAACTCAAAGGGGATACATATAGTTACTAGAGCTAATAAAGAATATCCAATTAAACTTAAAAGAAAGTTAAAATCAATGGCTCCTCCAATATTATATTATTGTGGAGAACTTTCATTAATAAATAAAGATGGTATTGGTATAGTTGGCTCTAGAAAAATAAAAGAAGAACATGTGGCATTTACAAAAGATTTAGTAGACAAGGCTATATCTGAAAATTTAGTTATATTCTCAGGTGGAGCAAAAGGTATTGATGATACATCAGAAAAAGAAGCTTTTTTACAAGGTGGTGCATATGTATCATTTTTATCAGACTCCCTAGAATCAAAAATAAAGAAAAAAGAAATTAGAGAAAGACTTTCAAGCGGAAGAGTTTTGCTTATAACATCTAGCAATCCAAATGCAGGATTTAATATAGGATTAGCAATGAATAGAAATAAATATATATATGCATCGTCAACTGCTACATTTGTAATTGCCTCTGATTATAAAAAGGGTGGTACCTGGGCTGGTGCAACTGAAAATATGAATGTAAAGCATAGTTGGACTAGAACCTTTGTAAAACAAGATGTAAAATCAAAAGGAATACAGGAGCTTATTAAAATAGGAGCAATACCAATAGATGATTTAAATAATTTAAATCTGAGAGATACAATTTCTAAAAATAAAATTAAAGAAAAAGAACCTACAGAAAAACAATTTATTGAAAGTGTTGAACAGATTGGTTTAAGGGATTTAATCAAAAATAATAAAGATACAGACGATTTAGATAGAATGAATCAAGTTTCATCTAAAGATTTAAATACAAACTTACATAATGAACAAGATAAAGAGATAATACAACAAGATAATAACAATGAAAAAATAAATTTTGATTTATATGATGTCATTATAGATACAATGTTAAAGGCTTTAGAAAAAGAACATAACATTGAAGAACTAAGCGAAAAATTAAATGTAAATAAGACACAAGTTGGGATATGGGTAAAAAGATCAATAAGTGAAGGAAAAGTGAAACAATTAAAAAGACCAGTAAGATATATTAAAATATAATATAAATAAAAGGAAATATAAAAGAGTGCAAGAAATATTTAGTATTCACTCTTTTATATTGTGTTCATATATATTGGAAAATACAGATTTTATCAATTTATAAAGTTATTTTAATTTTTATATCATCAATTTCACTTTTCGATATCTAACTTATACTTTATAAAAATCGAAAAAGTTCAAGAGGGTAAGGTTCTTAAAAGGATATTTTAATTGAGTAGTTGATATCATGATTAAAGTATTAATATAGTAATAAATGACTATAAGTAATTACTATGCTAAGATTTATATATAATATACAAGTCATAATTTATCTATATGATGAATGAAGCAGAGGGGATGATGTAGGAAATGGTGGCGCTTCGTATATTGCAATATGTATAGGTGCAGATAGAAAGGATGAAGCAGAGCATATTTTAACAATAGGATTTGAATTAATAGTAATTAGTGGTATTGTACTTGGGATTTTGGGAATTATGTTTATTAATCCTATTTTTACAATCTTGGGAGCAAAGAATTACAAGAGGATGAAAGAATTGATCAAGTCGGGAACAATGGTTACTACTATAATAGAACTTTTTATTATGATGATATTTGGTGTTTTTGCATCAAACTTGATAGGAATATTTACTGAGTCTAAGGAAGTAATTGATATAGGAACAATTACCTTGCGTGCATTTCTGCTGATGTTACCTTTTGTTGGAGCAACTTCTATTGTCAGAAATACATTCAATGCCATGGGAAAACCGATGTTTGCATTTGGAATTACAATAGTAAGACAGCTTATTTTATATATCCCATTTTTATTGATATTTAACAAAGTGTGGGGATATCCAGGACTAATTCATGCACAACCAACAGAGGAATTTGTGTGTATGATATTCTCGCTTTGGTTAATGTTTAGATATTTAAAAAAATATGAAGAATAAATTGTAGAGATTTTGTATAAATAATAAGAATGAGGTATAGATAGAAACTATACCCCATTTTACTGTGTTTTATTTAATTATCTAACTATTTGAATAGAAATATCATCAGCATCTGCATACTTAATTAATAGTTCTTTAGCAAGTTCTAAATAGTTTTCTAAACCTTCATCACCACTAAAAGAATAAATACACATAACAATTTCCTCAACATCATTTGTGATCATTGCTCTTTCAGAGTCGCTTGTTGGGCTACCGAAAGTTGATATTGAATCTGATAAAACTGGTAAGTTTGCTATATTTACTTCTGCTTTACCTATTCCTTTGTAACTTTGTCCTTCTTGTCCAACGTTTAAGCAGATTGGTGATTCTATATTTTTAACGTTGTAGCTTCCTACTGAAAAATGTGATTTTATTGATATAATATTGTTGATTTCAACGATATTATTTATGTGATAAAGCCCTTTTCCTTGTAAGATTCTTCTTATTAAAGCTTCTGAAGAAACTCTATATTTGCTAGGTGCTTTACCTAATTTTTTATAAACTTCTCTTGAATCGTGTATTTCAGGAAGAGATGCAACACCTTCTAATTTTAAGTTGACCTCTAATTCTTTGGCGCATTTATCTAATTCTTCTAATAGTTCTTTGTCACTATTTTTAACTTTAACCTTTGCTTGGATACATCCTAATGTAGCATTAGGGCATACTGCTTTTATATCTTCACTAATTTTAGCTTGTATCATAATATATCAAATCCTTTCTAAATTATATATTCATTATTATACTAAAAATAAAAATACATTCTTTTCAGATATACAGATAAAACTTATCATTAACGCAGAACTTATCTAAATATATGCTAAAAATGACTTAATCTGTATGAAGTCGATTATCTAGAATGTATTCGAAATTCTTTTGGCGTAATACTTTCAATATCCTTGAATGCCCTTGTAAATGATGAATTATATTTATATCCGATAGATTCTCCAACTTGTAAAATTGTCAAATCTGTGTTTAAAAGGAGTTCTTTGCTTTTATCTATTCTAAGTTTTTTTATATATTCACTAGGGGATATTCCCATATTATTTTTGAACCATTCAGTGTAATAATTTGGATTGTAGTGTTCAATTTGGGCCAATTTTTTAAGATCTATATCTTCCGTAAAGTGTGAGTCGATATATTTTACTGATTCAAATTTGCTTTCTTCAATCATCAATCCATAACAATATAAAAATAAATTGTTTAAATTGGGAGATGTTTTTCCACTGTTAATCTCGCTTAATAGCAAATATTTAACCGCTTGCCATTTATCGTCAAAAGTGATTTCTTTTCCACTTTTTATTTTATTCATATCGTCTTTTTTAAGAAAATTTGTTGGAACATCAAGCACCAAAAATTCATTTATATCATGAGCATTGAATAAATGTTCACAGTCAGGAGGCAAAAAGAATATGTTGTTATTATCTATGCTCAAATTTTTTTTATCTGTTTTTATATTTAGGCTGCCTTTCATAGGCAAAATTAATTGTCCATAATTGTGTGTATGGATTTTGCTTTTGTCGCCATAGATTCTTTTTTCACATATTATATTATTCATAGTTTGACCTCCTTTTTCGACTTATTACATGAATATTATATCATTATAGCTATTTTTGCACTAGTTTGATATAAAAAACATGAATGGTAGTAAAAGACTAGCAGCGATTACTATGTTATTATTTATATATAATATAAATTTGGAATTTATAGGGGGAGTTGTGATTATGAAAAGGTACTTGGAAGGCTTAAAGTTTGGGTGCTAGTAAGATATTAGGAAAAGAAAGTATAAGAAATACTGTAAAAGTGATAGGCTCTCTTGTTTTGATGATATTTGGTATAAATATTATTTTGAATGTTTTTGGAATTAATATTATACCAGGATTAAATCTAAAACTAAATTCATCGAGTGCTTTCATTCAAGGTATTATATTGACACTATCTAACCCAATTACAATAATATTTTGGGGAAGTGTGTTAACAACAAAAATAATAGAAGAAAACTTTAAGAAAAATGAATTAATTATTTTTTCAGTTGGATTAGTATCTGCGACTTTATTATTTTTAACAATCGTTGCTATTTTAGGTATGGTGTTATCGAACTTTATGCCAGATATGATGATTAATGTTTTAAATATAGTTGTAGGAATACTAATTATTGTTTTCGGAGTTAAATTATTAATAAAGAAATAATAAAAAATTTAAAATTTTTAATTGAATATATATAATCTATTTTAAAAGGCACTCCACTAGTAGAGTGCCTTTATTTGTTGAAATTTAGCCATTGCACCGAAATGTTAATTTGCATTGCTTGATGAAATTAGGAAGTTTTTATAATATGGATAGTATAAAAGTTAAATATTTAGGAGGCTCTATATGTTAAATAAAAATTTAAAACAACTTAGGAAGAGTAGGGGGTTATCTCAAGAGGAATTGGCAATAAGATTAAATGTTGTTCGTCAAACTATTTCAAAATGGGAAAAGGGCATTTCTGTTCCAGATGCCGATATGCTTATAAAAATTGCAGATATTTTTGAAGTAAATGTAAGTGAATTATTGGGTGCAAAAATAGAAGAAAAAAAGGAACAAGATGTAAATTCCCTGGCTGATCAATTGATGAGGATTAACGAACAATTGGCGATAAAAAATAGACGTTCACATCGAGTTTGGAAAACTATTGGAATTGTACTTTTACTATTTGTAATTTTTAATGTTGGATTAGTAGTATTAAATTATGCTGCTTTTGATACTTATGAAAATAATACAAGTGTACAAGTAGAAAATGTAGAGGAATAATAAAAATGAGGTATGGAAAACAACTATACCTCATTTTTTTATAGAATGATAATTATTACATACATTTTAATAAAACAACTATTCCAGGAATTGTTTCAAGGTGTTCTTGTAAAATACGCAAAAATTTATCTACGTATTTAGATTTATAATTTATATGTTGAATATAATAATAAATACGCTCAGGTGGTGCATCTTCAATTTCGGAAATCTGTAGATTACAGTTATTTTTTACAAGCCAATGTCCAATACTCATAGGAACAATTGCCCAACTGTTTTTTATTTGCAAGAAATCATCTAAAATAGACATCTTATCGACAATAATTAGAGATTTTGATGTCGCTCCAAACCAGTAATTATGGCATTTGTCGAATTCGGGATTTCACGGCAATTTTATTTCTAACTTGCAATCCAAATTTGATGGATGTACTGAAGTTGGATAGTTATTTTCTTTATTAGATATAAAACACATTTTTTCACTAAAAATCGGAACAGTTTTAACATCTTTGTTGTACATATCATCTGAGATAAAGACTAAGTTTACAATTTTATTTTCTATATATGTATAGCTATCTTGTGAGTGTAAGTTGTGAATAACAAGGTGTACATGGTTGTTTTTTTCGATAAATGTTTTATAAACCTTAGGTAAAATATATGTATTTATACTGTCGATTGCGCATATATGAAACATAGTGTGTTTTGTAGTTTGAGATATATTTTTTTCTCTAACAAAAGTTCTTTCCATTTCTCAGCAATTAATACAAATGCCTCACCTTGAGGCGTAAGTTCAATATTTCGAACCCCCTTTTGCCTTATGAATAATTTATATTGCAACTCATTTTCTAATGATTTAATTCTTCTACTCAAGGCAGGTTGACTTATATATAAAACCTCGGCAGCCTTAGTAATGCTACCGTACTTTATAACGTTTAAAAAAGCATCTATTTCTAATTCAGTCATAATTTTACCCCCTAAAAAATATAACTTATACTTTATATTATATAGCCTAAATATGCATTATATAAAAGTATAATTTAGTGCTACAATTTAAAAAAGTAAAACTTAGAAAGGGGATAGAGCGGTGGAGCAAGCGTACGATTTAACTGAGGGGAATATAAAAAGACAATTGATATATCTTTCTATACCACTTTTAATAGGTAGCATATTTCAACAATTTTATAATACGATAGACAGTATAATTGTTGGGACATATGTAGGGCATGATGCATTTGCTGCTATTGGAATTTCAGGAACTATTATGAACTTATTTATATTTATAGTAATAGGATGTTGTACTGGTATATCGATTATAACTGCTCAGTTGTATGGTGAGAAGAATTATGAGTATATGAGAAATGAAATATTTCTTTCTTCGGTTTTAGGTGGAGTAGCAACTATTATAATTAGTGTTTTAGGAATTATATTTATGCCGATTATTTTAAACATAATTCAAACACCGTCACAATTAAAAGGATATGTAACTCAATATATGAATGTGATTTTGGGAGGACTTATATCAACTTTTTTATATAATTTCTTGTCTTCAATTTTAAGATCAGTTGGAAATACAAAAATGGCACTTATATTTTTAGTAATTTCAATCATATTAAATATAATTTTGGATTTAGTACTAATAAAGCAATTTTCGATGGGGATAATCGGGGCAGCGTTAGCGACAGTAATATCTCAATTAGTTTCAGCAGTTTTGTTATATCTATATATAATTTTTAAGATTCCATTTTTAAGAGTTAAAAAAGGAGATATAAAATATAATTTCAAATTAATTAAACTAACTTGCCAGTATTCATTTGTATCAGCGCTGCATCAATCATCGCTTTATATAGGTAAACTACTTGTCCAAGGTGCAGTAAACTCACTTGGTATAGATGCGATTTCAGCTTATACTGCGACAGGAAGGATTGAAGATGTTATATTGGCATTTGGCAATAGTGGTGCGGAAGCTACTTCAATATTTATCGCCCAAAATACTGGCGCGAAGAATTATAAAAGAGTATTAGAGGGATTTAAAAATGCACTTATATTAATACAACTAGTATGTATATTGATTATTTTATTCTTGTTTTTCAAATCAGATATTTTACTTAATTTCTTTGTATTTGATGAAGGAAAGTCAGTATTAAACTATGGAGTACAGTATTTTAGAATAATATCATTATTGTTATATAATCAGTTTAGTTGGAAGCATATTTGTAGGATATTATCGTGGAACTGGTCATGTAAATATTCCTGTAATAGGAACAACACTACAAATAACTATAAGGGTTATACTTTCTTACTTATTGTCTAGAACAATGGGAATAGGTGGAGTAGCCCTTGCAACAGGAATAGGTTGGGTAGGAATAATTACATTTCAGATATCAGTATTTGTAATAAAAAAATATTATAAGATTCAAACTGAAGACGTAGGAGTAGACATATCTGCTAAATAATAATAAATAATTTATAGAGAAAAATATATTTATAAATAAAAAAGAATTGGTACACGAAAGCGTACCAATTCTTAAATTAAATGAAAAGTGATTATATAAAATATAAATTAAAGTGCTTTAAAATATATTTTACACGGATTTTTATTTTGCAAGTTCAGATAATTCTTCTCTAAGAACTTGACCCATTCTCTTAATACCTTCAACTATTTTGTCTTCAGGCATATTAGAATAATTTAATCTGCAAGTGTTGAAAACTCCGCCATTTGGATAGAAAGATTCACCTGGAACATAAGCAACATTCTTTTCTAAGCATTTTTTAGCCATTTCACCAGCGTCAATTCCTTCAGGTAATGTAACCCAAGTGAATAATCCTCCTTGAGGATGTGTAAACTCTACGCAATCTGGAAATTCTTCTTCCATAGCTTTCATCATTACATCTCTACGTTTTTTGTAGCATGCTTTAATTTTTTCAATATGAGCATCTAAGTCGTACATTTCCATAAATTTGTTAGTTTCCATTTGTGATATAGTAGAAGCTTGAAGATCGGCACCTTGTTTGCAAATATTAAATTTGTTTAATATTTCAGGAGCTGCACAAGTCCAACCTAATCTATATCCTGGGCAGAATATCTTAGAGAATGTTCCTAAGAAAATAACTAAACCTTTAGTATCTAAAGCCTTTAAAGAAGGTAGATATTCACCGTCGAATCTCAATTCTCCATAAGGATTATCTTCTATAACAGGGATTTCATATTTATTTATGATTTCCATGAATTTTAATCTTCTATCCATTGGCCAAGTTCTTCCTGATGGATTTTGGAAATCAGGAATAACATAAATCATTTTAACTCTATCAGTAGTAGCAAGAACTTTTTCTAATTCTTCCATAATCATACCGTCATTATCAGTAGGTATTTCAATAAATTTTGGTTGATATGCTTTCATTGCATTTAAAGCACCCATATATGAAGGACTTTCACATAGTATAACATCGCCTTCATCAATAAATACTTTACCAGAAAAGTCTAGACCTTGTTGAGATCCACTAGTTATTAATATGTCATCAGCAGTAACATTAGTTTTTAATTTAGTATTCATTCTTTGTGCAATTTTTTCTCTAAGTGGAGCATATCCTTCAGTAGTAGTATATTGAAGAGCAACTTGACCTTGTTCTTCTAATACAGCAACAGAAACTTTTTTCATTTCTTCAACTGGGAATAATTCTGGAGCAGGCATTCCTCCAGCAAATGATATAACTTCTGGTCTTTGAGTAAGTTTTAATAGTTCACGAATTGCAGAACCTTCTAGATTATCCAATCTTTTTGCAAATTTTACAGCCATAAAAAGCACCCCCTATTATTTTTAAATAAAACTTTATTAAATACGACTGATTTATTAATTAAGAATAAACATTTCTTTACATAAAATAAAAATAATATATTACTTATAATAATTATACATAATGATTGGAATAATTAGGCAATAAGGAAAATTTATAGAATGGAATAAAAAATACTTATGGTTAATGGAAATTTGTGTTAATTTTAGGGTGAAAAGTAGTAATATCAATGTATTCATAAAAAAACATTGATATAAAGTTAAAAAAATATAAAAAAAAATACTTAAATAAGATATTTCTTCAATATAAAGGACAAACTTAATTTTATTAATTTTTTTGAAGTATTAAATTTATTAGCTTAAAAAAAAAAAACTAAAAATATGAAAATGATTTTTAAAATAAATGTAATAAAAAATATTTATAACCATGGATAAATTTTACATATTAGCTGTTTATTCAAAATCATATATATAATTTAAGTATAAGAATTGTTCTAGTTTTAATTTAAATTTATTTAGTAGAATTAAAAATATATAAAATAAAATTTAATAAAATATGAAATATTGTATTAAATACATAACAATTTGATGTATGCCATAGGACAAGAGGCAAGATTAGTATCTAAAAGATAGGTGATAAAGATGATAAAAGATGATAAAAGAGTAAGGCTATTTATTGGACATTATGGAAGTGGAAAAAGTGAAGTATCAATAAATTATGTTACACAGTTAAGAAAGATGGTAGATGGTGAAGTATCATTTGCAGATTTGGATATAGTAAACGTATATTTTAGAACTAGGGAAAAGAAAGAACAGCTTAGAGCTATGGGCATAAATCCAATTGATAGTTCTATTGAAACAGATACATTAGATTTACCAGCAGTATCGGCCCAAGTAATGACACCTCTACATGAAAAGAATGTAGATTATGTGTTGGATGTAGGAGGAGATAATGTTGGGACAAGAGTAGTAGGAAGATTTGCAGAACATTTTGTAGAAGGTGAATACGATATGTTCTGTGTAGTAAATGCAAATAGAGAACAAACTCAAACTGCAGAAGATGTAATAAGATTTATAAAATCTATGGAGCAAACTTCGAAATTAAAGGTAACAGGGTTGATCAACAATACCCATTTAATAAGACAAACTACTGTGGAAGATGTTTTAAGAGGACAAAAATTAGTTAGAGAGGTTTCAAATTTAACTAATATCCCAATAAAATATGTTTCATGTTTAAGAAGTTTGGTAGATTCACTCCCAGATGACTTAGAAGGGGATATATTACCAATAGATTTATATCTGAGAGAAGTTTGGATGTAGGATGAGTTTTTTATAGAACACAATGTTAAGGGGGGCTTTAAAATGGCTAAAGGTAAAGTGACTTTTGATGTGGAACGTTGTAAGAGTTGTGGATTATGTGTTGAGGCATGTCCAAAAGGAATATTAGCAATAGATACAGACTATATTAACCAAAAGGGATATAATCCAGCTAAAGTAGTTGATGCAGAAAAATGTGTTGGATGTGCAAGTTGTGCACTTATGTGTCCAGACGTTGTTATAACTGTTGAAAGAGATTAATTATTTCGAATTAGGGGGGAATTAATAATGGCTAAAATACTTATGAAAGGTAATGAAGCATTTGGTAAAGCAGCTATAGAAGCTGGATGCCGTTACTTCTTTGGATATCCAATAACTCCACAAAGTGAGTTACCAGAATACTTATCAAGAGAACTTCCAAAAGTAGGAGGAGCTTTTATTCAAGCAGAATCAGAATTAGCAGCTATAAATATGGTTTACGGTGCAGGTGGTTCTGGTGTTAGAGCTATGACATCTTCATCTTCTCCAGGGGTTGCATTAAAACAAGAAGGAATTGCTTACTGTGCAGGTGCTGAAGTACCTTGCGTAGTTTTAAATATAATGAGAGGTGGTCCTGGACTAGGAACAATACAACCTTCTCAATCAGATTATTATATGAGTACTAAAGGTGGAGGAAATGGTGATTATAGAACTCCAGTATTTGCTCCATCATCAGTTCAAGAAGCAGTTGATATGATTATAGAAGCATTTGACGTAGCTGACCAATACAGAACTCCTGTTATGGTAGTTGCAGATGGTATGATCGGTCAAATGATGGAACCAGTTGACTTTGATAAAGAACGTAAACATAGAGACTTGGCTCCAAAAGATTGGGCTGCATGTGGACATCAAAATAAGAGAAAACCTAATATAATAAATTCTCTTTATTTACAATCAGAAGAACTAGAAAAACATAATGAACATCTAGAAAGAAAATATAAAGCTATTGAAGAAAATGAAGTTCAATATGAAATGTACAAAACTGAAGATGCAGAATTGGTATTTGTAGCATATGGAACAGTTTCAAGAATAGTTAAAACAACTATAGAATCAATGAGAAAAGAAGGATATAAAGTAGGATTAATAAGACCTAAAACTTTATGGCCATATCCAAATGAAGCATTCAAACAAATACCAAATGCTAAAAACTTATTAGTAGTAGAAATGAGTTTAGGTCAAATGATAGATGATGTTAAATTAGCATGTGAATGCAAATTACCAGTTCACTTCTATGGAAGAAGTGGTGGTATGATACCAGTGCCAAGTGATATAGCTGAAAAAGCTAAAGAAATAATGGGAGAAGTCGCTTTAGGAGGTGCTAAATAATGGCTGTAGTATTTAAGAAAACTAACGGTTTAACTGATGCGATAACTCACTACTGTCCAGGATGTACACATGGTAT
This sequence comes from uncultured Clostridium sp., assembly GCA_945931665.1. Lineage (GTDB taxonomy): Bacteria > Bacillota > Clostridia > Peptostreptococcales > Peptostreptococcaceae > Intestinibacter. Next base: position 35,797 of record CAMEPL010000001.1, read on the forward strand.
AATCCATAGATTAGTAGCAGAGGTATTAGAAGAAATGGGATTATTAGGAGATGCTATAGGGGTAGTTCCTGTAGGATGTTCAGTATTAGCATATAATTATTTTAATGTAGATACACATGAAGCTGCTCATGGTAGAGCTCCAGCTGTAGCTACTGGTATAAAGAGAACTCATCCAGATAAGTTTGTATTTACTTATCAAGGTGATGGTGATTTATCTTCAATCGGTATGTGTGAAATTGTTCATGCTGCTGCTAGAGGAGAAAAAATAAGTACTATATTCGTTAACAACGGTATATATGGTATGACTGGTGGCCAAATGGCACCAACTACATTAATAGGTCAAAGAGCTACAACAGCTCAAGATGGTAGAGATCCAGAAAGAAATGGATTCCCTATAAGAGTTAGTGAAATGCTTGCGACTTTAACAGGTGCAGTATTTGTAGAAAGAGTAACAGTAGACACTCCTAAAAATGTTAGAAATGCTAAAAAAGCTATAAGAAAAGCTTTTGAAGTTCAAAGAGCTGGTTTAGGATTTGGTATAGTTGAAGTTTTATCTACTTGTCCAACTAACTGGGGTCTAGCACCAAATGATGCTCTACAATGGTTAAGAGACAATATGATGAAATATTATGAACCAGGTAATAAAAAAGATATAGATATTGAAGCAGCAAAAGCAGCAAAGGAGGCGAAATAATATGTCAACATCTAGAGTAATTTGTGCAGGATTTGGTGGTCAAGGTGTAATGTCTATGGGACAATTATTGACATATGCAGGAATGCTAGAAGGAAAAGAAGTTGCATGGTTGCCTTCTTATGGACCAGAAATGCGTGGAGGTACAGCAAACTGTGCAGTAACTGTATCTGATGAACCAGTTGGTTCACCTGTTATAGCAAATGATGCAACTTGTGCTGTAATAATGAACCTACCTTCTATGAAATTCGTCAAAGATGTAGTTCCAGGTGGACATATATTAGTTAATAGTTCATTAATAGATACAAAAGTTGATAGAGATGATGTAAAAGTTACTTATATACCAGCTAATGATATAGCAGGTGAAATGGGAATGCCTAAGGTTGCAAATATGATAATGTTAGGTGCTTGCTTGAAAGTAACTAATGCAGTTGATATAGAATCAGTATTACAAGCTTTCTTAAAAGTATTTGGAGAAAGAAAATCTAAATTTATACCTATAAATAGAGAAGCCTTACAAAAAGGCATGGATGCAGTTAGTTAAAAAAATTTAATATAAAAAAATAATATGGCCCAGAAAGGATTGTCTAGCAGCTATATTGCTGTTAGGCAATTCTTTTTTTGTTATTAAACTAATAAAAAACTAATTAGAAATGTGCTATACTTAAAATATAATTATAAAAAATATATTAAACATATATAGAAATACATATATAAAATACATTTATAATGGGCATGCATAGAGGATTTTTACTTATAAATAAAAAATATAAATAATATATAATTAAATGAAAAGGTGATTATATTGAAACTAGAACAAATAAGCTATATTTTAGAAATTGCTAAACAAGGATCTATTGGAAAAGCTGCAAAAAAACTATACATGAGCCAACCAAATCTAAGTATGTCGCTAAGAATGCTAGAAGAAGAATTGGGATTTAAAATTTTTGATAGAAGCAATTCTGGTGTAGAGTTGACAGCTAAAGGTATGGAGTTGCTTCAATATGGTGAAGAAATTGAACGAAATATGGACTTAATAAGGAATATGAACACCATAGCAAAGGACGAAAAAGTTAATTTTAGAATTTCTTCATATTATATATTTTTTATAAAACATATTATCTTGGAATTAAATAATAGACATAAGAATGAAATGCTAAACTTGATAATCAATCAAGACACTTTTTCTAATGTTATTAGAGATGTAGAAACAGGTCTTTCTGATATTGCTGTAATAAAAATAACTAAACCTGTGAGTTTTACTAATAAAAGAACACTTATGTCTAAAAATTTGGAGTTTATAAGAGTTACAGATGGACATGTCTGTGTTCAAGTAAGAGCTGGTCATCCACTATGCGACTTTAACGGAAAAGTAGATATCGATGATTTAAAAAAATATGTACTGTTGACAAATGAGTATGTAGATAGAAGTTATATATCAATGTGGATTGGTAATGAATTAGATTATGATGATTTTAACCATTTCATAACAGTACAAGATCACGAGATGCTCTCTTATTTTTTGCATGAAACTGATGGAGTTTATTTTTCTTTGAGAGGTGAACCTGTAAAGAAAAAAACTGAATTAGATGATGGAACTGTATTAATACCATTGTCTAAAAAAATTACTTTAGATTGTGGATATATTAAAAGAAAAGATGAGGCACTATCTCCAATCGCCGAAGAATTTGTAAATATCTATAAAGAGTTTGCAGAAAATAACGATTTGAGAGATTAAATTATAAAATTTGTAGTCAGAAAGTAGTTTCTGGCTTTATTTTTTTGTTGAAATTAATTAAAAAATAATATCAATATAAGTTACAATCACAACTTATTTAATTAAAATGACGAGATTAAATAAAATATATATGTTATAAAAATTTCTTATATCTAAAGATAAAAAATACATATTATCTATTCATATAAAAATAATTATATAATTAAATTAAGAAAACAATTTTTAATTCAAAACTAAATCAATTCAACATATATTTTCAAAAATAACTATAAACCAAGAACAATCTTAAATTACGAATCACTATAAAATCAATCTAAATACATAAAATGTCACAGGATAAAAGGGGTGGACTTATGAAAATAGAAGACGTTATAAATTTGGCTAAAAAAAGAGGACCAAAGATAGTAGCGGTTGCATGCTGTCAAGATAAAGAGGTTTTATTGGCAGTTGAAAATGCAAGAAAAGAAGGAATAATAAACGCTATTTTAGTAGGGGATATAGAAAAAACTAAACAAATTGCGGAAAAATTGAATATAAATCTAGATAATTATAAATTAATAGATGTAAAAGATTTAAGCGAAGCGTGTCTAAAAGCTGTAGAGCTTGTTTCTAAAGGTAGTGCGGATATAGTAATGAAAGGAATCGTAGATACATCTATTATATTAAAGGCTGTTTTAAATAAAGAAATAGGTCTTAGAACAGGAAGTGTTTTAAGCCATACAGGAGTATTCCATGTTGAAGGATATGACAAACTATTCTTTATAACAGATGCAGCTATGAATATTGACCCAGATTTAAATACAAAAAAACAAATAATTGAGAATGCTGTAAGACTTGCAAGAGCATTGGATATAGATGAACCTAAGGTAGCGGTACTTTGTGCGAAAGAAAAAGTTAATCCAAAGATGCCTGATACATTAGATGCAAAAGAATTAGAAGAAATGAATAAAAATGGAGAAATAAAAAATTGTATCGTAGGTGGACCATTTGCACTAGATAATGCTATTAGTGAAGAAGCTGCTAAACATAAAGGAATAGATCATCCAGTAGCAGGAAAGGCAGACATATTACTTGTCCCAGATATTGAAGCGGGAAATATTTTTTATAAATCTATGACTTTCTTTGCAAAAGCTCAAAGTGCGGGATTAATATTGGGGGCTAAAGCTCCAATAGTTTTAACTTCAAGAGCTGATAGTGATGTTACTAAGTTAAATTCAATTGCATTGGGAGTATTAGCAGCATCAAAAAATGATTAATTATATTTAATTAATTAACTGATAATAGGAAGTTTTTTATAATCAAGATTTTTAATTAGAAAAATAATAGTATTTAAATTAGATGTAATAGGGGGAATATTAATATGGAAAAGTTATTTAAAATTTTAGCGATAAATCCAGGTTCAACTTCTACTAAGATAGCCGTTTTTGAAAATAAAGAAGAAATCTTTGAAAAAACACTTAGACATTCATCTGAAGAAATTGATAAATTTGAAAAAATAGCAGACCAACTAGACTTTAGAAAAGATATAATTGAGAGTGTTTTAAAAGAGGCAGGAATAAATTTAGGAGATTTAGATGCAATAGTTGGTAGAGGTGGGCTTTTAAAACCAATTAAAGGTGGCACATATGCAGTAAATGATGCTATGGTTGAGGATTTAAAGATAGGGGTATCAGGACAACATGCTTCAAACCTTGGTGGTATAATTGCTAGACAAATAGGTGATGAATTAAATATACCTTCATATATAGTTGACCCAGTTGTTGTTGATGAAATGGAGGATGTAGCTAGATTATCAGGTGTTCCTGAAATGCCTAGAATTAGTATTTTCCATGCCCTAAACCAAAAGGCAATAGGAAGAAGAGCTGCAGCAGATATAGGTAAAAAATATGAAGATTGCAACTTTTTAATAGTACATATGGGTGGTGGAGTTACTGTAGGTGCTCATAAAAAAGGTAGAGTAATAGATAATACTAATGGTTTAGATGGAGAAGGTCCATTTTCACCAGAAAGAAGCGGTGGGCTTCCAGTTGGAGCTTTATTTAGAGCATGTTATGGAAATGAAATGACAAAAGAACAAGTTGCCAAAAGAATCAAAGGACAAGGTGGAGTAGTTGCATATCTTGGAACTAATGATATTAGAGAGGTAGAAGCTAGAATAAATGAAGGTGACGAAAAAGCAAAACTTGTTCATGAAGCTATGATTTATCAAATATGTAAAGAAATAGGCGCATATGCAACAGTTTTAAAAGGTGATATAGATGCAATAATATTAACTGGTGGTATTGCATATTCAGCAAAAGTAAGAGCTATGATAGAAGAAAGAGTTAGCTTTTTAGGAAAGGTAATGGCTTATCCAGGAGAAGATGAAATGTCAGCATTGGCTGAAGGTGGACTACGTGTTCTAAAAGGCGAAGAAGAGGCTTTGATTTATTGATTTGCTTATAAAATTCCATATAGAAATTTTAAAATATACACCATAGAATGAGGAACAATAATAGAATATAACTATTATTTGTTCCTCATTTTATTTACAAGAAAGAGAGTATAAGCCATATATTAGCATAAGTCTTTAAAAAGATTTTTTTATAAAAATTATTGATTTGTGATAAAATAAAATATCTTTATAATGTATAAAAAATATCTAAATAGATATTTACAAGATTAAAAATGAAACAGATTGGAGATATATTTATGAATAAATTATTAAATCATGGAATTGTTGAAGTTGCAACACTTATTCCAAATGAAGTAAAGATTGCAAATCCAAAATTTAATGTAGATGAAATGTTGAGACTTCTTGATAACGTTATAGAGCAAAATAAATCAGGTAAAAGACAGACTAGAGTAGTAGTCTACCCAGAACTTAGTGTTACTGGATATACGTGTCATGATTTATTTAATCAAAATACTTTAATAAAAAGATCTTATGACGAACTTATAAGATTTGCAAAACTATCAAATAAAGAATATAGTCCACTTATATTTGTAGGGATGCCAATTAGAAAAGATAATCAATTATTTAACTGCGCTGTTGCAATACACAAAGGTGAAATAATTGGTGTAGTACCTAAGACATTTATACCTAATTATTCTGAGTTTTATGAAGGAAGATATTTTGCAAGCTCAGTAAATAGGATAGATGATCAAATTGTAATAGATGGAAACACAGTTCCATTTACACCAAATTTATTAATAGAAGATACTCTTACAGGGGCTGTAGTTTCGGCTGAAATTTGTGAAGATGTTTGGGTTCCAATACCACCTTCAAAACATCACTGTTTACATGGTGCTAACATAATTGTAAATTTATCAGCAAGTAATGAAACTATAGGAAAATCTAAATATAGAGAAGATTTAATAAGAATGCAATCAGCTACATCAAACTGTGGATATGTATATGCATCTGCTTCAAGAGGGGAAAGTACAACAGATACTGTATTTTCAGGTCACAGTCTAATTGCAGATTGTGGAGTTATAGTAGGTGAGAGCAAGTTTTTAGAAGATATTGAAATAACTTATGGAGAAATAGATATAGAGAATTGTGAAAATGATAGAACAAAAACAACATCATATATGACTAATGTAAACAAGCAAAAATATGAACGAATTTGTATAGAGACTTTTGAGCCAGTAACAGATGAGTTTGTTTCAAATAGAGAAATATCAATTTTACCATTTGTTCCCCACAATATAGATGAACGTGCTACTGAAATATTAAAACTACAAGCTGCTGGTCTTGCTGGTAGATTGAAAAAAATAAATTGTAAAAATGTTGTTATAGGAGTTTCTGGAGGGTTAGATAGTACATTAGCATTAGTTGTAGCGGCAGAAGCTTTTAATATTAATGGACTTGATACAAAAGGAATACATGCGATTACAATGCCTTGTTATGGTACTACTGATAGAACTTTAAATAATGCAAAAAAATTAATGGAATTATTAAATGTAACATCTTATGAAATAAATATTAAAGATGCTTGTGAACAACATTATAAAGATATAGGCCATGATAAAGCTAAGTTAGATGTAACGTTTGAAAATGTACAGGCAAGAGAGAGAACTCAAATACTTATGGATATATCAAACAAAATAGGTGGCTTAGTAGTTGGTACAGGTGATTTATCAGAATTAGCATTAGGTTGGTGTACATATAATGGTGACCAAATGAGTATGTACGGAGTAAATGCATCTATACCAAAAACTTTAGTTAGAGGAATATTAGAATCATATGCACAACATCACAATGAGTTGAGAGAAACTTTATTAGATATTTGTGATACTCCAGTTAGTCCGGAGTTACTTCCTCCAAACGAAGATGGAACAATAAAACAAAAAACAGAAGAAAAAATAGGTTCATATGTAATACATGATTTTATACTTTACTATATGCAAAGGCATGGGTTTGGACCAAGAAAAATATTTGATTTGTATATAAATGCTAAGACTATGCAAGAAAAGAAAATGGGTGTTGAAAATCCAGTTGTAGATAAAAAAGTAGTACTTAAAAATATGGAGATATTCTATAATAGATTTTGGACACAACAATTTAAACGTTCTTGTATGCCAGATGGTGTAAAAGTTGGTAGTGTATCATTATCACCAAGAGGAGATTGGCGTATGGCATCTGATGCTTGTCAACATATTTGGTTAGATGAATTAAATGAATTAAAGAAAACTATTAAATAAAACTAAAGTAATTTTATAAAAAAGTTAAAATAAATGAATAAGTTTATTGTATAATGTATTATTTTTTACTATATAAAAATTTTTCAAATTAAATCTGTAATTTGGATAATATGGTGATACAATATTATAAAGAGGTTAACTAGAGGCATAGTTGTTACAGGGGATTTTATATAAGATAATTAAAGATTAAAAAAGAACAATTTTTGTGTACTCAAATAACCTACATATACATAAATTTATATATTTTAGGGAATATATAATAAATAATAATAGGTATAGAGAAAGGGGTAAGATATATGTTATACACACCAAAATACATTTTAGTAGCAGAGTTAGATAAAAAGGTTTGTGAATGCTCTGAATGTAAAAAATTCAGAGTATTATACAACCATAGTCAAATGACTGAAAGCAAAGATGAAGATATTTGTGATTCTACAAGCGATATAATAGCAGTTTGCTCAAAATGTGGTAGAATGTATAGATTTGAGATGAGATACATAAAAAATGGAAAAGACCAAAAGCGTACAGTTTCAAAAGTAAGAGAAATATCAGAAACTAATAGCCAAGTAAGAGAACATATTAAACGTAATTATGGTTCTTATGAAGCATTATTTACTATAAGATCAGAAGATTTCATTACAAAAATAGTTGAAGAAAAAGAAGTAGAAGACGGAAAATATACAGAATACGTTTATATGGAAAAATAATTTTGATTTTGTATATGTAGATTTAGAATAAAACATAATATTAAAAAATAAAGGCTTTAAAGCCTTTATTTTTTGACTCATAAAATAAAGACGGGGGATAATCTTATGGTTACTGTAAACAAATATTTATATCAAGATGATTTTGGACAAAAAATCTGTTCATGCTCAGATAAGCAAGAGTACAAAGTATTATTTAGAGAAGTTAATGAAACTGAATTAAAAACAAATGAAATAGAAGCTGTTACAAAGGCATCTATATACAAAATGGAAAAACTAGTAGTTATGTGTACAGAGTGTAAAAAAATATATTTTATTAGCCTATCTTTTGAAGGTAGTTTTAAAGCTCAATTTGTAACATTAGAAAGTGTAGAGTTATTTGATGGTGAAGTAGTTGAGGCTAGAAACTTAATAAATAGAATATATTCAGAATATGAAGATGTATTAGTCGACATAGCTACAGATGATTATGTTGTAAAAGTGTTATCAAAATCTGAAGATGATGAAAAAATAAATACTAGATATGTATATTTAAATAGAGAAGACAGCATATTATATGCTGACTTACAAAGTGAATAAAAGAATTGATATGTGAAAAAAGCCGATTTCTACTTTAAATAGAAATCAGCTTTTTTATTAATTAATTTTACATATTAACAGCTTTTTTACTTCCTGTATTTTTGGTTTCATTTTCTTCTTTTGATTTAATATCATCAACAGTGAATTTTTTCTGTTTAGAAGATAATTTAGCTGTACTATCTTCTTCTTCTTTTAAGTTTTTAAATGCTCTAGATAGCATAAGTTTTATTCTGTTAATTTGGTTAACCTCACTAGCAGATGGGTCGTAATCTATAGGAATTATATTTGCTTTTGGATATCTAGCTTTTAATTCTTTTATAGGGCCTTTACCTATTATATGGTTAGGAAGACAACCAAATGGTTGCATACAAACTATGTTATCAACACCACTTTCAATTAACTCTATCATCTCTCCTGGTAAGAACCATCCTTCACCAGTTTGGTTTCCTATAGAAACTAATGTCTTAGTTTTTTCGGCTAATTCATATATACTTTCTGGTGGAGTAAATCTCTTGCTCTTTTTAAGTTCTTTTACATAAGTTTTTTGGTAGAACCCAACTAAACCTATAAAGAATTTTGCAAAGAATTTACCTTTAGCTGTACCCTCTAAATTGTGGTCCTTTTTATATATATTATTTAGAGAACAATATAAGAAGAATCCTGCAAGTTCAGGCATTACAGCCTCAGCACCTTCTCTTTCAAGTACATCTACTATATTGTTGTTTGCAGTTGGATGGAATTTTACTAATATTTCTCCAACAAGACCAACACGAGGTTTTTTAATATCTAGAAGTTCTAAATTATCAAAATCTCTTATTATACCCTTGATGTTTTTGCTGAAAGTAGAGAATTTAGCACTTTCAAGTGAATCCATACAAATTTTAACCCATTTTTCATATAGGGCATTGGCACTTCCCTTAACTTTTTCATAAGGTCTAGTTCTATATAAAACTTTCATAAATAAATCACCATATACGATAGCCATAAATCCACGATTTATTAATGGTAGTGATATATTCTCCTTAAGCCCATTATCTTCTATACCTTGTGCACTTAAAGATACAACTGGTATATTTTTAAATCCAGCTTCATACATAGCTTTACGCAAGAAACCGATGTAGTTAGTGGCTCTACAACCACCACCAGTTTGAGTTATACCAACAGCTACGTTATTTAAGTCGTATTTGCCTGATTTAAGAGCACCTATTAATTGGCCTATAACAATTATTGCTGGATAACAAGCATCATTATTTACATATCTCAATCCCTCTTCTATAATTTCTCTACTTGTATCTTGAAGAATCTCCACATTCCAACCACTTAAATTAACGGCTTTTTGTACGAATTGGAAGTGGATAGGTGACATCTGAGGAACAAGTAATTTACGTTTTGGATCAAATTTATCATTTTTAGTGTAATTTATTTTGTGTTCTTTTATATTTTTAACACTTATATTATTGGCTTCTCTTTCTGCCATTGCAGCCTTTAATGAACGAAGTCTTATTTTTGCTGCACCTAAGTTGTTACCTTCATCTATTTTAATTACTGTATAAATTTTTGATTTTTCAGCTAGTATTTCTTGTACTTGCTCAGTTGTTACAGCATCAAGACCGCATCCAAATGAATTTAGCTGAACAAGTTCTATATTGTCGTATTTCTTTGTAAATTCCGCTGCTTTATAAAGTCTAGAGTGATATACCCATTGGTCCACAACTCTTAGAGGTCTTTGTACTTGAGCTAGGTGACAAACACTATCTTCAGTAAGTACTGCCATATCAAGTGAGTTGATTAATTCTGGCATACCGTGGTTGATTTCTGGGTCAAGGTGATAAGGTCTACCAGCTAAAACTATACCTTTTAAGTTTTCTTTTTCTATTTTTGCAACAGCTTCTTCGCCAGCACGTCTTATATCTGCTTTAAATGCTAATTCTTCTTTTCTTGCAGCATCCACAGCATCTCTAATTTCAGATTTTGAAATATTTAATTCAGCAAAGTAATTAGAGAATACCTGGCAAAGTCTTTGTTTTAAGTTTTCCTTATCATTTAAAGTCATAAATGGATTTACAAATTTAATATTCTTTTTCTTTATATCTGGAACATTGTTTTTAATTATTTCAGAGTAAGATATAACTACAGGACAGTTGTAGTTGTTATCTGAAGTTTTATCTTCCCTATATTCATGTGTTACAGCAGGGTAGAAGATAGTCTTAACACCTTTGTCTATTAGACTTTGGATATGTCCATGGACCATTTTACCTGGGTAACAAACTGTTTCAGAGGCAATACTAATCATACCTCTTTCATAAAGTTTTTTAGAAGATCTTCCTGATAAAGTTACCTTAAATCCTAATTTAGTAAATAGAGTAAACCAGAATGGATAATCTTCATACATATTTAAGGCTCTCGGAATCCCAATTTCACCTCTTGGAGCCTCTTCCAATTTTAATGGTTTATAATGTTTAAATAATCTGTCGTATTTGTATGCAAATAAATTAATTGGTTTTTCTTTATTTGGGTCAGGTTTTTCTGCACCATATAAGGCAGCACCATTTTCACATCTATTTCCTGATACAAATATTTCAGTTTCTGAGAATTTATTTATAGTAAGTAGACATTTGTTTGAACAACCTTTACATCTACGAACAGTGCTATCTACTTTTATATTTTCAAGTTGTTTTAAATTTAAAAATTCTGTTTTATGTTGTGAAGTATATTTTTCCTTACTGATTAAAGCAGCACCGAATGCACCCATTATTCCTGATATATCAGGTCTAATTACATTTCTACCGATTAATTTTTCAAAACTTCTTAAAACTAAATCATTGTAGAAAGTACCGCCTTGAACAACTATATTTTTACCAAGTTCATTTAAGTCTCTAATTTTTATAACTTTAAATAGAGCATTCTTTATAACAGAGTAAGAAAGACCTGCTGATATATCTGAAACAGTTGCACCTTCTTTTTGAGCCTGTTTTACTCTTGAGTTCATAAAAACTGTACACCTAGAACCTAAATCTACTGGATGTTGTGAATATGTACCTTCTTTTGCAAAGTCTTGTATTGACATAGAAAGTGATTTTGCAAAAGTTTCAAGGAATGAGCCGCAACCTGAAGAACAAGCTTCATTAAGAATTATATTGTCGATAACACCATCTTTTATATGAAGGCATTTCATATCTTGCCCACCTATATCGAGAATAAAATCAACTTCAGGGTCAAAATATTTAGCTGCTTTGTAGTGGGCCATAGTTTCTATTTCACCATAATCTATCTTTAATGCTTTTTTTAGTAAAGCTTCACCATATCCAGTGACACAAGATGAAACTATATTGACGTCTTTTGGCAGGCAGCTATAAATATCTTTTACTATATTTATAGAAGTTTGAAGTGGGCTACCTTCGTTACTACTATAATATGTATAAACTAGGTTGCAATCTTCATCGATTAATGCAGCTTTTGTAGTTGTAGAGCCTGCATCAATTCCTAAGAAGCAATTACCTTTTATATTTTTTATATCTTTTTTAGTAACTTTAGATTTATTATGTCTGTTTACGAATTCATCGTGTTCTTGTTTGTTTTTGAATAGAGGTTCTAAACCTTCTGTATTAGATAAGTTTATACCTTCGATTTTTTTTGTTTTGTTTATTAAATCTGATAAGTTGATATCAGGTTCATCTTTAGCTAATATTGAAGCACCCATAGCTATATATAACTGGGCATCTTTTGGAAATACTATATTTTCATCGCTTAAGTTTAATACATTTTTAAATGCTGTTCTAAGTTCTGATAAAAAGTATAGAGGACCACCTAAAAATGCTACATTTCCTTCGATAGCTCTACCACAAGATAAAACACTTACTGTTTGAACAACAACAGCATTAAATATACTCATAGCTATATCAGCTTTTCTTGCACCGTCATTTATCAGTGGTTGAATATCTGTTTTTGCAAAAACACCACATCTAGATGCAATAGGATAAATGACTTTATAATCTTTTGCCATTTCATTAAGCCCAGCGGCATCTGTTTTTAATAATGTTGCCATTTGGTCTATAAATGCACCAGTACCCCCAGCACATATACCATTCATTCTTTGATCTATACCACCACTTAAATAAGTGATTTTTGCATCCTCACCACCAAGTTCGATTACAACATCAGTTTCTGGGTTGAAGGTTTCAATTGCTTTTGTAGATGATATTACTTCTTGTACAAATTTTAAACCTAAATATTTAGAGATATCTATTCCACCAGAACCAGTAACTACAGTAGAAATTCTGATATCCCCGAATTTTTCATAAACTTCTGTTAAAACTTCTTTAACGGCTTTTTTTACATCTGAAAAATGTCTTGTATATTTTTTGAATATAACTGTATCTTTATCTAAAATGACTATTTTAACTGTAGTGGAGCCAACGTCTATACCTACATTAAATATTTTTTTCATAAAATTAAACCTCCTCAAACTGCCCCAAAGTAATTATAAACTAAAAGCATTAACTATTAATTCTTCTATATATTTTAGTTCTTTTTCATCGTTGTAATTTCCATCAGGATTGAAAATATATTTTAAAACGACATAACCTCCTATATTTGAAAGAACAGTTCTAACTATAAGTCTATTAGGAACATCCTTTATCATTTTTTCAGATTTAAAGTGATTTAATATTCTGTCAAAACTGTCCATTATTGTAGATTTTAAAGTATCTACAATTTTTATTCTTAGTTCTTCACGATAAAGAACTTCGGCTAATAAGATGTGAGCTACTTTATAATTTTCACTTATAAAATTGAATCTTTCGTATACAAGTTCATGTATAAACGATTTAAAGTCAGGATAAATATCCTTAATTTCAACATCTTCAAAATCCATTATCATTTCAGGAAGAACATAATCAAATATAAATGGCATAATCGAAGAAAGTAATAAATTTTCTTTTGTGCCGAAATGTTTAAATATTGTGCCCTCAGCAACACCTGCAGATTTTGCTATTTCACTAGTTGAAGTATTGGAATATCCATTTTTAGCAAATAGGTCAATGCTAGCTTCTAATACCTTTTTACACTTGGCTGTCATTGTTTTATTTTCTAATATGTCTTTCTTATATGAATCTAAAATAGAATGTTGCATTTGAAATTTCTCCTAAAATTTGAAGTTTCATATTAAAGCAAAACTATTAATAAGAAAATTTTTATTTAACATATTATTAAATAATATTTCGCTTAATAATATAGTGGAAATGATATTTTTTCAAAGTATTAAAGTGAGTAAACACTCACGATGTAAATCATAAAAATAGTGAGTAAATACTCACATACCTAAAAGTATTATAGTAATGATTACCATAATTTGTCAATCGAAAGAAGGGGGATTTTATGTTAAACTTCTGTTAAATAATGAACAAAAATATACTATAAATTGACATTATATATTGTATATTTATATACAACTTAAACATAAAATAAAGAGATATATATAAATATATAGAGTATAGATATTATTAGGGTATTTATAATTTTAAAAAACAACAATAAAAAGATAGACATTTTAATGTCTATCTTTTTATAAAAATAAAATATTATTATTTGCATTTAAAACTTGAACAATATGTTTCTGAATATAAATTAGCTGAGTCTGCGCTAGATGTTACGGCTATATTGTTTAAGCTACATACATTACCAGCGTTATAAGCACATGTTTTTACATTACATCCTATGTAGTCGCAACTTCCATTAGTACAAGTATTACTTGTTAAGTTACTATAAGTAGATTGGTCTAAAAATGAAGAACAACAAGTATGATTACTTGTGTGAGCTTTTTTTCCTGTTATAGATATTCTATTTGCGTAACAAACCCCTGAGTCATTATGCGAACAATTTAGTACATTACATCCTATTCTAGCCATTGTTTTGGACCTCCTATTAACTTTAATTAATAAAAGTATTTCCAAAATATAAAAAAATATGTATTACTACATAAATTATTCTACTATTGAGTTAAATATATCTATGTCCAACAGTGATTTTGCTATCAATGAGCATGCTGAAGGATAGTTTGAGATATTAGGCCAAATACTTATTATCATTTTTTCATAATCAAGTAGTTTTAAAGGTTGGCCATTTCTTATATTTTGAGAGAATTCTTTAGATTTTTCCTTCATTTCTAAATATATATCTATAGTTAAATCAAAAAAGACAGTTGCCTTGTGACACGGTTGTTTTAAAATTAATAGGTTTTGTCTAAACTCTAAATAATCAAGTCTATCTAATATACTGTATGAGTTATTTTCCAAGATAAATACACCCCAATTCCATAAAAATTATTATTAATAATTATATTTGGCAAGCTTAAAAAATATGACCAAAATATAGTGTTATTAATGTATAAATATTATCAAAAATGGCTAAGATACTAATAAAAATCCTACATATTTACAAAGGAGGAGGACATAAACAATGAAAAAGATGGAGCATTATCGTTGGATTATTCCGTCATTAGTAGCATTAGGAGTAATATTATTAAGTGGAGGTATTTTTTTAGGTGTTAAAAGCTATGAAACTCTTGAAGCAAGTAATAGTAAAATTGATAAAACAAACCAAAAGAGTCTTTCTAGTAAACAAAAATTTAACCTAGATGAATACTGTCAAATATGGCTTCAAGATGATAATCAAATACCTGTAATGTTAGGAAAAGTAAATGAGGACTTATTAAATAAAACTGAAGACGAAATAAAAGCGGCCTTAAAAGAAAAATATCCAGACAAAGAAGTAACAACAATGAATAAATACCAAATAATTTTAAAGACTACTGATAAAGGTACAGATGCATCAAAAGCTAATAAATATACATTAGAAAATGAAGATGGGTATATAACTGTTTTCAAATATAATAAAGAAGGTAAAAAAGAATTAGTAGAAAAAACTTCTATCCAAATAGAATCACTTCCAAAATCTGTTCAAGAAGAATTAAAAGAAGCAATTGTACTAGATAATGAAGAAGAAGCTTATTCTAGACTTGAAGATTTCGGTAGCTAATAAAATTTAATATATACCTAAAAAATATGTTCTTTTTATGTTAATAGCATAGTTTTGCTATCAATATTTAAAGGACATATTTTTGTATTTGTAGAAATAATATTTTTAGTTTATTTGTTAAAGCTTTAGTTTATTTGATATAATAGATTAGAACATAGGTTTGGATAAAATAAATTTAGGAGGCCGAATTTGGTTATTTTAGGAATAGACCCAGGGATAGCTATAGTTGGATACGGAATAGTAGAATATAAAAACAATAAATTTAGAGTTATTGATTATGGCGCTGTGACAACTGATGCAAATACACCGACAGATCAAAGACTAGCACTTGTTTATAAAGGTATAGATATTTTAATAAAAAACTATAATATTGATGAAGTAGCAATTGAAGAATTGTTCTTCAATAAAAATGTAAAAACAGCGATAACAGTAGCACAGGCTAGAGGTGTAATAATGTTGGCATGTACACATAATGGTAAACCTATTTATGAATATACACCACTGCAAGTTAAGCAAGGTGTAGTAGGGTATGGTAGAGCTCAAAAGATACAGGTACAGCAGATGGTGACATCTCTTTTAAAATTAAAAGAAATACCAAAGCCAGATGATACTGCTGATGCTCTTGCAATAGCTGTATGCCATGCACATGCAAATAGACTAGAAAAAACTTTAAAAAACTTTAAATAATTTTACAAGGAGAAAGTATGTATAGCTATATAAAAGGAATTGTAGAGGAAATCTATTTAGATAGAATAGTTTTAGAGAATAACGGTATAGGATACGAAATAAATGTATCGAGTTTTACAGCACAAAGTGTCCAAAAGGGAAAAAGTGCAAAGATATTTACTAAATTAATAGTAAGGGAAGACGACATGAGCTTATGCGGATTTGCAAGTCAGATGGAATTAGAGATGTTTAAATTACTTACATCTGTATCAAAGATAGGTCCAAAAGTAGGTCTTGGGATTTTATCTTGTGCAACACCGCCGCAACTTAGTGCGTATATCCTTAGCGAAGATATTGCAAAATTGTCAAAATGCCCAGGTGTTGGTAAGAAAACAGCAGAGAGAATAATACTAGAATTAAAAGATAAAGTAGATAAAGATATGGCAGAGTTTGAAGCTACTTTATTTAACCAAGCACCTACAGGATTAGAGTTAGATGAAGCATTAGAGGCGTTGTTAGCTTTAGGATATTCAAGTGCGGAAGCTAAAGAAGCAGTTCAAAAATTTAAGAAAGATGGATTAAAAACAGAAGATTTAATTAAAAAAGCACTTACATATTTAATGAGTAAGTAGATTATCAATAATCAATATATATATAATAAGTACATTTTTAAATGTTAATATATAAAGAATATACATTTAAATAAAATATTTAAATTATGATATTTAAATATAGGAAAGTAGAGAAAGGAGATGAGATGATGTTTGATTTAGGTGATGAAAATAGATTGATAACTTCTAGTATGAAAGCTGAAGATAGTGAAACGGAAGTTAGTTTAAGACCTAAGAGCTTATCAGATTATTTAGGTCAGGAAAAAGTAAAAGAACAATTAGAAATATTTATAGAGGCGGCAAAATCTAGAAATGAACCACTAGATCACGTTTTACTATATGGACCTCCAGGTCTAGGAAAGACAACTTTAGCCGGAATAATAGCTAATGAAATGGGTGTAAATCTTAGAATTACATCAGGACCAGCTATTGAAAGAGCGGGAGATTTAGCGGCAATTTTAACTAATTTAGAGGAAAATGATGTATTATTTATCGACGAAATACACAGAATAAATAGGAGTGTAGAGGAAGTTTTATACCCTGCAATGGAAGATTATTGCATAGACATAATCATCGGAAAAGGACCATCAGCAAGAAGTATAAGACTTGATTTACCAAAGTTCACATTAATAGGTGCTACAACTAGAGCTGGAATGCTTACAAATCCACTTAGAGATAGATTTGGAGTAATATGTAAATTAGACTACTATACAGTAGATGAATTAGCACAAATCTCAATGAGATCGGCAAACCTTCTAGAAGCTGAAATCAATTTAAAAGGAGCAACAGAGATTGCCAGACGTTCAAGAGGTACACCAAGAATAGCAAATAGACTTCTAAAAAGGGTTAGAGATTACGCTCAAGTTAAAGCAAATGGAAATATAACTGATGAAGTTGCAAATGATGCATTGGAATTATTAGGTGTAGACAGTTTAGGACTTGATGATGTCGATGAAAAGTTACTTTTAACAATAATCCATAAATTTGGCGGCGGTCCAGTTGGACTGGACACATTGGCAGCATCTATTGGAGAAGATAGAAATACAATAGAAGATGTATATGAACCATATCTACTTCAATTAGGTTTTATAAATAGAGGACCTAGAGGTCGTATAGCTATGCCTAGAGCGTATGAACATCTAAATATAGAGTATCCAAAAAAATAAGATTTTATAAAAGTCTACCCAAATAAATAAATATTTGTTATCATTGTATTTATGTGTTTTAACAAAAATTTATTTAGAAAGGAAGTTAATCAAATTGAAAACAAGTGATTTTAATTTTGATTTACCAGAAGAATTAATCGCACAAGTTCCAATAAAAGATAGAACAAGTTCTAAACTTATGGTACTTGATAAAGAAACTGGTGAAATCGAACATAGAATATTTAAAGATATAATAGATTATTTAAATCCAGGAGACTGCCTAGTTTTAAACGATACTAGAGTAATACCAGCTAGACTTATAGGTTCAAAAGTAGAAACAGGTGGGAAAATCGAATTCTTACTTTTAAAAAGAACTGAGGATGATACTTGGGAAACGTTAGTTAAACCAGGTAAAAGAGCAAAAATAGGTGCAAGATTCTCTTTTGGAGATGGAAAATTAATAGCAGAAGTAGTTGGAATGGGCGAAGATGGAGCTAGAATAGTTAAATTTGAATATGATGGCATATTTGAAGAAATTCTAGACGAATTAGGAAACATGCCACTACCACCATATATAACAGAAAAACTAGATGAAAGAGAAAGATATCAAACAGTTTACTCTAAACATAATGGTTCTGCTGCAGCTCCAACTGCTGGTCTTCATTTTACAGAAGAATTATTAAATAAAATAAAAGAAAAAGGTGTTGATTTAGCATTCGTAACACTTCACGTTGGTCTTGGAACTTTCAGGCCAGTAAAAGTAGATGATGTAAACAATCATCAAATGCATTCTGAATTCTATATGGTTACAGAAGAAGCCGCAGAAAAAATAAACAGAGCTAAAGCCAATGGAAACAGAGTAATAAGTGTTGGTACAACAAGTACAAGAACAGTAGAATCGGCAGCAGATGAAAATGGAATTGTACAAGCTACATCGGGGTGGACAAATATATTTATATACCCAGGATACAAATGGAAAGTTATAGATAACTTAATAACTAACTTCCATTTACCAGAGTCTACACTTATAATGTTAGTTAGTTCTTTAGCAGGAAAAGAGCATGTATTAAATGCTTATAATGAAGCAGTTAAGGAAAGATACAGATTCTTTAGTTTTGGAGATGCAATGTTTATTAAATAATAAAATTTAAACTTAACTGGGGGTAAAGAATGAAAAGAAATACAAAGCAGACTTTTATTAAAATAGCACATTTATGTGAAATTTTATTATCAATAGTAATATTATTGGTCATACTTTTAGGTATATTTGATATTTTAAGAGAAGTTTATGGAGCTTATATTGTAGATTTTGCAAATCCTGTAAATTATGAGCAGTTAAATGACTTCTTGGCACAGATATTACTACTCGTAATAGCTGTAGAGTTAGTAATTATGCTTTGCTTACACCGACCTGAAACTTTATTAGAAGTACTTCTTTATGCAATAGCGAGAAAGCTACTTTTAATACCAAAGTCATCAAGTGCAGGAGAATTATTATTAGGTGTATTAGCTATAGCAGCTATATTCTTCATTAAGAAATATTTAATGCCTTACAAAGATAAAGATGGAGCAGAAAATCAACAAAGAAGTACTATAAAAAGTATAATAGCATCTTATTTAAAAGATAATGATGAAAATGTAAGTATGTTTTAATAAATATACTTAAGATATAAATTTAATATAGAGATGAATCAATATATTAGAAATTTTAAGGAGAAACAAAATGAGTGCAATAAGATATGAACTTATAAAGACTTGTAAACAAAGTGGTGCAAGGCTTGGAATATTACACACACCACACGGAAGCATAGAAACACCTATATTTATGCCAGTTGGTACACAAGC
The DNA here is from genome assembly GCA_945931665.1 of uncultured Clostridium sp. Classification (GTDB taxonomy): domain Bacteria; phylum Bacillota; class Clostridia; order Peptostreptococcales; family Peptostreptococcaceae; genus Intestinibacter. Next base: position 55,497 of record CAMEPL010000001.1, read on the forward strand.
AACAGTAAAAGCTATGACACCGGAAGAGTTAAAAGAAATAGGATCTCAAATAATCCTAAGTAATACTTACCATTTATATATGAGACCGGGTCATGAATTAGTAAAAGAAGCTGGTGGTCTTCACAAATTTATGAATTGGGACAAACCAATATTAACAGATAGTGGTGGATTCCAAGTATTCTCACTAGGACCACTTAGAAAAATAACAGAAGAAGGTGTTACATTTAAATCACATTTAGATGGTTCAAAACACTTCATAAGTCCAGAAAAGGCTATGGAAATTCAAAATGCATTAGGTTCAGATATAATGATGGCATTTGATGAATGTGCTCCATATCCAGCAGATAGAGAATATGTTAAAAAATCTTTAGAAAGAACAACTAGATGGCTTCAAAGATGTAAAGATGCGCATAAAAATACAGAAAACCAAGCATTATTCGGTATAATCCAAGGTGGTATGTATAAAGACTTAAGAGAGCAATCAGCAAAAGAAATAACAGCTATAGATTTACCAGGATACGCAATAGGTGGACTTAGTGTTGGAGAACCTAAACCACTTATGTACGAAGTATTAGAATATACTACACCACTTATGCCAGTTGATAAACCAAGATACCTAATGGGTGTTGGTTCACCTGATGACTTAATAGAAGGTGTAATAAGAGGGGTAGACATGTTTGACTGTGTTCTTCCAACTCGTATAGCTAGAAATGGTACAGCTATGACTAGCCAAGGTAAAGTAGTAGTTAGAAATGCTGCTTATGCTAAAGACTTTACTCCATTAGATCCAGAATGTGATTGCTACTGCTGTAAAAACTACACAAAAGCATATATAAGACACTTAGTTAAAGCTAACGAAATATTAGCGGCTAGACTTATAACTACACATAACTTAAGATTCTTACTGAAATTAATGGAACAAGTTAGACAAGCAATAAGAGAAGATAGACTATTAGACTTCAGAGAAGAATTTTTTACTAAATATGGGTATGAATTATAAAATATTTAATATATAATGTTTAATAGTAAATATTTAATAAAAGTTAAAGGAGAAAAATGAAATGAATCAACAATTAGTATGGTCAATTGTGTATATAATTGCTTTATTTGCAATATTCTATTTCTTATTTATAAGACCACAAAAGAAAAAAGACAAAGAATTAAAAGATATGAGAGATTCTCTTGCAGTAGGAGATACTGTAGTAACTATAGGTGGTATAGTTGCTAACGTAGCAAAAATAGAAGAAGAAACTGTAGTTATAGAATTTGGACCAAGTAGAACTAAAATGCCAATACAAAAATGGGCTATAGGTAGCGTTCAATCAAAAAAAGAAAGTAAATAATAATTAGGAATTTAAAACCTTCCTCTTAAATATATTTATTTAAGAAGGGAGGTTTTTTTATGAACAAAGCTATAAGTATTTTTAAAGGTTTGGGATATGCATATATATTTACACTAATTGTAATCTTAATTTACAACGCATTATTGACTTTCACCAAATTATCTTCAGATAATATGGGATTGATAGTATCAATTATAACTACATTTGGGGCTGCATTTGGAGGATTTTATGCTTGTAAACAAATAAAAGAGAAAGGATTGTTGTATGGACTACTGGAAGGATTACTATATATTGTTTTTTTTATAGTACTAGTTTTCTTGGCAAAAGAGAATTTTTCTTTCGAAATAAGTATGATATATAGTGTGATATTAACAACTGTAGCTGGTGGTATTGGAGGAATTATTGGAGTTAATTTTTAAAATGATTTTAAATATATGGAATATATGTTATAATTATTAAAGTATTATAAAATTATACATATAAACAAAGGATTAGGAGGTAATTCGACATGGCTAAAAAACATATAAAAACTTTATCTCAAGCTACTTTAAAAGAGAGTGCAGCTAAAGGTGGATGTGGAGAATGTCAAACTTCTTGTCAATCAGCTTGCAAGACTTCTTGTACAGTTGCTAACCAAGAATGCGAAAGATAGTATTTGTATAAAAATGAAGAGGGAATTGAGTGGTGATGTGAGTTACCATTCAATTCCCTTTTTTAAAAGTTAAAGGTGGGTTATGTTTCTGCTATTATTTTGCCCGTATCTTTCAAATCATAACCACCAAGTCCTGCCAATTCGTCTTTGAATTCATCCGAATTTATAATACTTAAAATTTCTTTATAAATTGGATTTTCTAGATTTTCTGTTTTTATAACTAAATCATATCTTTCCTTTTGTAAAGGAATAAAATCAATATTATCTATTTGTTTAGCTACTTTTTCTATACCTAGCCCAAAGTCACCTTTACCTCTTGCAACAGCACTTGCAACAGCTAGGTGAGAGTTTTCTTCAGAGTTATAGCCATTTATTTTACTAGAAGGTATTTCTAATTCGCGTAATTTTCCATCTAATAAAACTCTGACACCACATCCAATTTCTCGGTTTATATAATTGATATCATATCTTTTTAAATCATCCCATCCATGTATATTTTTAGGATTCCCTTTTTGAACATAAAACCCTTGAATTCTATATGTTAAATTAATTATTGTACATGGAATTCCAGGAAGTAATTTCTTAACGAAATCCACATTGTATTCTGAAGTTTCCCAATCCCATAAATGAGATGAAGCTATAGAGGCTTTATCGTTATATAAATTTATTAAACCATTATAACTTCCCATATAGGATCTGTATGATTTTGTAGAAGGAAGAGAACTTTCAATATTTCTGCCTAAAATATCTAAAATCATATCTTGGCCACAAATTATAATATTTTGATCATCTAATTTTTTTTCTGTATCAATAGCTATATTATTTACAATGACGTCTTGTTTTATTTGTTTGGTTTGAGATAATGCATTTCCTTTTTTCTGGTTATTTATATAGTTATCTATATCTTCTTTATCTATACGAAGCTTTTTTCCTACTTTATAAGCTGGAAGTTCCCCTCTTTTTATTATTTCATAGACTGTATTTTTTGCTATTTTTAATAATTCCGCAACTTCTAATGGCGTTAATGATGTTGAATCCATAATATCAGCCTCCTTATATAATATTTTATAATATTTATTTATTTATGTATATCTAAAAATTATAAGATGAATATAATTTTGTATCGAGGATTTAAATGAAAATATAAGGAAAATTTTGTCTAAAAAGTTGAAAAAAAATAAAAAACATTATACAATAAGATTGGACATAATTAAAAGTGATAAAACATTATAAAACATAATAAAAAATACAAGATAGTAATGTTATAACATGTTTAGTTGTGACAAAACAATTATAAGGTAGGGGGAATTTTCAATTATGAAAAAGAAATTTGGAGTTTTAACATTAGCATTATGCTTAATGTTAGGAGCAGTAGGGTGCAATAATGGAAGTAGTTCATCATCTTCTAACTCATCTTCAGGAGTATCAAGCGATGCATCATCTTCAAAATCATCAGGAGAAGAAATAGAATTAAACATATCTGCAGCAGCTTCATTACAAGAAGCAATGGTAGAAATCGAAAAAGAATTTAAAGAAGTAAATCCAGATGTAAAATTAGTAGTTAACTTAGGTTCTTCAGGGACATTAATGCAACAAATACAAGAAGGTGCAGATTGTGATGTATTTATATCTGCAGGTGCAAAACAAATGGATGCATTAGTTGAAGACGGAACAATAAATAAAGATGATGTAAAAACTTTATTAATAAATGATTTAGTATTAGTTGCAGCTAAAGGTGAAAAAATAGATTCATTAGATGATTTAAAAAGTGATTCTATAACAAAAATAGCTATCGGAGACCCTGAAAGTGTTCCAGCAGGTAAATATGCTAAAGAAGTTTTAGATAATACTAAATTATATGATGCAGTACAAAGTAAATTAGTTTTAGGTAAAGATGTTAAACAAGTTTTATCTTATGTACAACAAGGTGCTGCACAAGTTGGTTTTGTTTATTTAAGTGATGCTCATGGAGTTGACGATGTAGATGTAGTTTTAACTACTGATGAAGATACTCACTCAGAAATAGCTTATCCAATAGCTGTTCTTAAAGATAGCAAACAAGCAAAAGCTGCTAAACAATTTGAAGACTTCTTATTAAGTGATGCAGGACAAAGTATATTAGAAAAATACGGATTCAAAAAAGTTAAATAATATTAAAATATAGATATAATTAAAAAGTAATAATTTTGCAAAGTATAACCTATAGATGATACATTTGTGTCATTTATAGGTTATTAATAAATATAGAAATTTAAAATTTAAGAGGAGGAAGAATAAGATGGATGCAGGATTAACACCTCTTTGGATTTCCGTTAAAACATCTTTATTGGCGACAGTAATAACATTTTTTTTAGGAATAGGAACAGCTTATTTAGTTGCAAACTATAAAGGGAAATGGAGGGGAGTAATCGATAGTATATTTACGTTACCGCTTGTTCTTCCTCCTACTGTTTTAGGGTTCTTTTTACTAGTGTTCTTTGGTAAAAATGGACCAGCAGGCAAATTCTTATTACAGTTTGATATAAACTTAATATTTACTTGGACAGCAACTGTAATTTCAGCTGTTGTAGTAGCATTTCCGATGATGTATAGATCAGCACGTTCAGCTTTTGAGCAAATAGATGATAATTTAATTGCAGCAGCGAAGACATTAGGAATGAGTAATTGGAAGATTTTCTATAAGATTTCTGTTCCTCTAGCTTGGCCAGGGATAATCGGTGGAGTAGTATTGTCTTTTGCAAGAGCATTAGGTGAATTTGGGGCAACATTAATGATGGCTGGTAATATACCAGGTAAAACTCAAACAATGCCGCTTGCGATATTTTTCCAAGTACAAGCGATGAACTATAAAGGAGCTATGTTATGGGTAGCGACAATCGTGGCGATTTCTGTAGTAATGATATTAATATTAAACTTTTGGTCAGATAAACAACAAGATCTTGTTGGAAAAAGAAGTAGAGGAGGTAAATAGAAATGTCTTTATATGTTGATATAGAAAAAGATTTAGGCTCCTTTAAATTAAAAGTTAAGTTTGAGCAAGAAAATGGAATAGTGGGATTGTTGGGGCAATCTGGCTGTGGTAAAAGTATGACTTTAAAATGTATAGCTGGTATTGTAAAACCTGATAAAGGAAAGATAATTTCAAATGGAAAGGTGTTTTTTGATTCAGAAAAGAAAATAAATCTAACGCCTCAAAAGAGAAATATAGGATTTCTGTTCCAAAATTATGCACTATTCCCACATATGTCTGTTAAAGAAAATATACAATTAGGAATTGAAAAATTATCTAAGGAAGAAAAAGATGAAATAACTAGAAAATATCTTAAAAAATTCAGATTAGAAGGTTTTGAAGATAGATATCCATGGCAATTGTCAGGGGGACAACAACAAAGGATAGCACTAGCTAGAGCACTATGTTTAAACCCAGATATATTAATACTAGATGAGCCGTTTTCAGCATTAGATTATCATCTTAGAAGTAATATGGAAAATGAATTATGTGAAATATTAAAAGACTTTGCTGGAAATGTATTATTTGTAACTCATGATATATCAGAAGCTTATAGAATAAGTGATGACATCATAGTATTTGATAATGGACTTTCACTACCAAAAAGAACAAAAAATGAACTATTTATACACCCGAGTTGTATGACAGAGGCTGTTATAACAGGATGCAAAAACATATCAGCATGTGATATAATAGATATAAATACAGTATTTGCTAAAGACTGGGGACTTAATTGTAAAATAGAAAAAGGTGTTGGAAAAAATTCTAAACATGTTGGAATAAGAGCACACCATATGAAAGTAGTTGAGGATAATCAAGAAGATAGCGAAAATGTATTTGAAATGACTGTTGTAAAAGTAATAGAAAATTCATTTACTTATAATATTCATATAAAAAATTGTGATGACGAAAACAATCTTTCATTGCAGATGGAAGTTGATAAAAATATAAAGAAAGTTGAAGTAGGACAAAAAATTAGAGTTAAATTTGAAAGAAACTCTGTTTTTGATTTTTAAAAACGCCCATAAGAAAAAAGTATTACAAAAACTCTCCCACATAATTGTGGGAGAGTTTTTGTTTTTAATATATTTATATTTTGATAAATAAACCTATGTATAACTTGATTACATCATTTTAAAAAGTTATAATAAACTTTGTGTAGAAAATAGACAAAATTTACTTTAGGAGGAAATAGACATGATACATAAGTTTTCCATGAACGGATATAATATGGTATTAGATGTAGATGGGGGAAGTGTACATATATTAGATGATGTTGCATATGAATTAGTTGATTTATATGAAGAAAATACAAAAGAAGAGATAATAGCTAAGCTAGAAGATAAATTCACAGCAGAACAAATAGATGAAGCATATGATGAAATAACTAGTTTAAAAGAAGAAGGGTTACTATTCACAACAGATACATATGAATTTAATCCGAATTTTGTGAATAGACAAAAAGTAGTAAAAGCTTTATGTCTACATGTTTCACACGACTGTAACTTAAGATGTAAATATTGCTTTGCTTCACAAGGAGACTTCGGTGGGGCTAAAGAAATAATGAACTTTGAAGTTGGTAAAGCTGCAATAGACTACTTAATAGCTAATTCAGGAAACAGAAGAAATTTAGAGATAGACTTCTTTGGTGGAGAACCACTAATGAATTTTGAAGTTGTTAAACAACTTGTTGAGTACGGAAGAGAAGCAGAAAAAGCTCGTGGAAAAAATATAAGATTCACAATAACAACAAACGGAGTTTTATTAGACGACGAAAAAATAAAATACATAAACGAAAATATGCACAATGTAGTTCTTAGTTTAGATGGTAGAAAAGAAGTAAACGACAACATGAGACCTACAGTAAATAACAAAGGAAGTTATGATATAATAGCTCCTAAATTCAAAAAATTAGTATCTGAAAGACCAAAAGACAAATACTACTACATAAGAGGTACATTCACTAGAGATAACTTAGATTTTTCAGAAGACGTACTTCACTTTGCAAACGAAGGATTCAAATTAACATCTGTAGAGCCAGTTGTTGGTGAAGAAGAAAATCCTTATGCATTAAGAGAAGAAGACCTTCCAAAAGTATTTGAAGAATATGAAAAATTAGCAGTTCAATACGCTGATATGAAATTAAAAGGCGAAGGTTTCACATTCTTCCACTTTATGATAGACTTAAATCAAGGTCCTTGTGTTATAAAAAGAATAACTGGTTGTGGTGCAGGAAATGAATACCTTGCAATAACTCCATCGGGTGATATATATCCATGTCATCAATTTGTAGGAAATGAAGACTTCAAATTAGGAAATATATTAGAAGAAAAGATAGAATTACCAGAGGAAGTAACAAATATGTTCAGAGAAGCTCACGTTTATGCTAAAGATGAATGTAGAAACTGTTGGAATAAATTCTATTGTTCTGGTGGATGTCATGCTAACGCAATCAACTTCAACAATGACATAAAAGTTCCTTATAAACTTGGATGTGAAATGCAAAAGAAACGTACTGAATGTGCTATAATGATTCAAGCCAAATTAATGTTAGAAGGAAATTAATATTTAAAGGGGCGAAGGAAAATGATTAAAGAATTTGATGGAATTATGCCTGAAATTGATGAATCTGTTTTTGTTGCAGAAAGTGCAGATATAATAGGTGATGTCAAAATAGGTAAAAATTCAAGTATATGGTATAACACTGTTCTTAGAGGTGATGAACATGCTATAAGAATAGGTGAAAATACTAATATACAAGATGGAACTGTAATCCATGTAGGATGGGATGTAGACACTGTTATAGGTGATAATGTAACAGTAGGTCACAAAGCATTAGTACATGGATGTAAAATAGGAAATAACAGTCTTGTAGGTATGGGTGCAATAGTTCTAAATGGTGCTGAAATAGGAGAATACTGCATGATAGCAGCTGGAGCTTTAGTTACACAAAATAAAAAATTCCCAGATGGCGTTCTTATAATGGGTTCTCCAGCAAAAGTTGTCAGAGAATTGACTGATGAAGAAAAACAAAGTTTAATAAAATCAGCAGATGACTATTATAAAAATGCTCAAAGACATAAATAAATTTAAAATTTATAAATAGTATAGGTTGTAATTTTAAACAAAATTAAGCTAAAATTATTATATAAAATGTAAATGGATACGACATTAATTGATAAGCAATGTTGTATCCATTTTTTTTAGGGGGAATATTCTGTTGTGTAACAAGAAGAACAGACTCTGTTACAGATGAGATAGACAAAATATTGGGTATTGATAAAACAGAAAATGAATCAGATAGAAGTATTTTGTATGTATTCAATATACTATGGGAAAATGGATACTATCCTAATGTAGATGATATCTAAGAAGAAAATATAAAACAATATTTAAAAGATATAAGTCAAAATGGTGTAGTATACGAAGAGATAAAGGCAAAAAAAGCAGTAGTATATTGGAAAAAGTAAAACAAATTATGAAATAATACAAAAATATAATATAATAAAAACTGTAAAAATATAAAGCAGAAAATATGAATTTAATAATATGCATATGGAAAAAAATAACATAACAAAAAGATGCAGGATCTTTATAATAAATGGATAAATTGGAAAAATAAAAATGTAATTTATATAAAATCAGGAGGTGACTATATGCTTTATAAAAAGAAATGGACATTGAGACATTTTGGGAAAATAGAACAAGATAAAATGAGTGAAAAAATCGGTATTTCCCCGGAAATAGGCCAAATATTAAAAAATAGAGACATAATAACAGAAAAAGATGCGGAAATATTCATGAATCCATCTTTAGATTATCTAAGAGACCCATTTTTAATGAAAGATATGCAAAAAGGTGTAGATAGAATAAAGGAAGCCATCGAAAAAAATGAACGAATATTTATATATGGAGATTATGATGTCGATGGTGTATCGTCAACTTCTGTACTAGTTTTATATTTTAAGTCGATAGGATATAAAGTAAATTATTACATACCAAATAGATTAAAAGAAGGTTATGGGATTAGTGTCGAAGCATTAGAAAAAATCAATGAGATGGGCTGTGATTTATTAATAAGTGTCGACTGTGGGATTACATCGGCAAAAGAAGTGGAATTTGCAAAGGAACTTGGAATGGATGTTATAATTACTGACCATCATGAATGCCAAGATGAAGTTCCAGATGCAATCGCAGTAATAAATCCAAAACAAGAAGACTGCACTTATCCTTATGATTTCTTATGTGGATGTGGAGTGGCATTCAAATTAGTACAAGCTTTAACTCCGCCTGAAGAATTTAAAACGACTATGTACGATTATTTAGAAATTGTTACATTAGCAACAATATGCGATATAGTGCCATTAAAAGATGAAAATAGAATCATTGTAAAAAATGGTCTAAATATGATGAAAGATGGAAGAAATATAGGGTTAAAAGAGCTTATAAAAGTATGTGGAATAGATACGCATCAAATAAAATCATCACATATAGGATATTCAGTAGGTCCTAGAATAAATGCATCAGGTCGTCTAGGATATTCTTATTTAGGGGTAGAGCTTTTTACAGCTGATGACCCTAAAAAAGCTAAAGAAATAGCACTTGATTTAGAAGAAAAAAATAGTGAAAGACAATTAATCGAAAGTAAGATGTATAGCGAGGCTGAAGAAATTATAAATAGTGACCCATCTTACCAAGATGACAAGGTTTTAGTTATAGCTAATGAAGGTTGGCAACATGGAATAATAGGAATAGTAGCATCTAAGCTAACTGAAAAATACTACAAACCAACAATTTTACTTACGATAGAAGAAGGTATGGCCACGGGATCTGCAAGATCAATAAAAGGATTTAGTATATTTGATGCTCTTGTTAAATGTAAGGATTTAATGGCTAAGTTTGGAGGACATGAACAAGCGGCAGGTCTTTCTATGAATATGGAAAATATAGCTGAACTTAGAAGAAGAGTAAATGAAATTGCTGATTATAATCTAAGCCAAGAGGACTTAATTGAGAATATAAAGGTAGAATATGAACTACAAGAGGGACAAGTAGATTTAAAATTAGTGGATGACCTTCATTTATTAGAGCCATTTGGAATGAGCAATCCAACACCAAGGTTTATAATGAGGGATTTACTTCTTTCTAATATAGGATTTGTTGGAGCAGCGAAACAACACCTTAAATTAACACTTCAAAAGGACCATGTCTATGAGGCTATAGGGTTTAATATGGCTTATTTAGCAGATGATTTTACTAGAGGTGACAAGGTAGACGTACTATTCCAACTTGACGAAAATAACTACAACAATAATAGAAAAGTGCAATTTTTACTTAAAGATATAAGAATGGCACATCCTAAATCAGCTATAAAAGATTTTAATTCTATTAAGTTGTTTTCAAAGATTGTTCCAAAAGATACGAACAATTTATATAAAATAAATTACAATTTAGAAAATAAAAGAATAAAAGAACATAATTTTGGAAAAAATGAGATATCAGATAATTTTTATGACATAAAAAATAATACAAAAATTATAAATATATTTGAATTTTTTAAAGAAGATACTTTAGTAATTTGTAATACATTAAATGGATTTTTTAGAGCATATTCGGACTTGTCACTTATAGACGAAGAGTTTGATGTTGAATTTGGCGAAATATCTAAAAATACACATAAAATAAAACTTATATTTTCTCCTTATCTTGATAAATTAGATTTAAACATATATAATAGTATTATTCTTTACGATGTTTTATATAATAAAGAAGAATATTCGTATTTATTAGATAATATTAGGACAAATAGTAATTTTGTGAAGTATTATGACGAAAAAAGTAAATTATATTTAAATAATATAATGGAAAACATAGTACCTACGAGACAAGAATTTATATTTATCTATAAATATTGTATTACAAATAAACATATCGATATTACCCTTAATAAAATAAAGGCAGTACTAGGAGTTATGCCACTTAAATTATTTGTTATATTAAGTGTATTTAGAGAGTTTAATTTATTAAATTATGAAATAAATGATAATAACAATAATTTAATTATAGATTTTACAGAAGAATCTGTATCCAAATTTAATCTTGATGAGAGTTTGATACTTACGAATATTAAACATCTAAGAGACAGTTACTTAGAAAGCTATTAGGAGGAATCTAGAATGGATTTAAAAGAATGTGTAAGGGTTATTGAAGATTTCCCAAAAGAGGGAATTAGTTTTAAAGATATAACAACTTTATTAAAAGATGGAGATGCTTTAAAATATACTATTGATAAAATAGTAGAAGATTTAAAAGATAAAAATATAGATATAGTTGTTGGACCAGAAGCAAGAGGGTTTTTAATAGGTACACCAGTTGCTTATGCACTAGGTGTTGGTTTTGTTCCAGTTAGAAAGCCAGGAAAATTACCAGGAGAAGTTGAAAGATTTGAGTATGATTTAGAATACGGATCAAACGTATTAGAAATACACAAAGATGCAATAAAACCAGGTCAAAGAGTAGCAATAGTTGATGATTTACTAGCTACAGGTGGAACTACTGAAGCAGCAATAAAACTAATAGAAAATTTAGGTGGAAAAGTAGTTTCAACACAATTCTTAATAGAATTAGAAGATTTAAATGGTAGAGAGAAATTACAAGATTGCCATGTAAATGCTCTAATTAAATACTAGAATAATAATAGTTGGTATATACCAACTATTTTCATATATATAAAAATATAGGATAATCAGGTGGTAATATGTATGACAAGGAATTACAAGAAATTTTAGATAAAATTAAAAAATATGCTCCTAATGCAGATGTAACGCCAGTTATAAAAGCATATGAATTAGCAAAATCTGCTCATGCAGGCGTATTTAGAAAATCGGGTGAGCCATATATTATTCATCCAATAGCTGTTGCAAATATATTAGCTGACTTAGAGCTAGATATGGAAGTTATAGCAGCAGGTCTACTACACGATGTCGTAGAAGATACACCTTACACATATGAAGACATTAAAGAACTATTTGGAAAAGATATAGCGGACTTAGTAGATGGAGTAACTAAATTAGGTAAAATTAAGTATCAAACAAAAGAGGAATCTCAAGCTGAAAACCTTAGAAAAATGTTTTTAGCTATGGCGAAAGATATTAGAGTTATATTAATTAAATTAGCCGATAGACTTCACAATATGAGAACTCTTAAGTATATGCCAGAAGAAAAAGCTAAATATAAAGCTAAAGAAACTCTGGAAATATACGGTGGTATTGCACATAGAATAGGTATCTCAAAGATTAAATGGGAATTAGAAGACTTAGCTTTAAAATATATCGATCCAGAAGGTTATCGAGAACTTTCTGAAAAGATAACAATGAAAAGAAGTCAAAGACAGGAATACATAGATAAAATAGTACATTTATTAGAAGAAAAATTTAAAGAAGTAGATATAAATTGCGAAGTTTCTGGTAGACCGAAACATTTCTATAGTATCTACAAAAAAATGAAAAAGAAAAATAAGACGTTCGAAGAAATTTATGATTTAACGGCTGTAAGAATAATTGTCGATACAGTTAAAGACTGTTATGCAGTTTTAGGGATGGTTCATACGATGTGGATTCCGATGCCAGGAAGATTCAAAGACTATATCGCTATGCCAAAACCAAACCTTTATCAATCTCTTCATACAACGGTAATTGGACCAGATGGAGAACCTGTAGAAATACAAATCAGAACTCATGAAATGCATGAAATAGCTGAAAACGGTATAGCTGCTCACTGGAAATATAAAGAGGGAATCACAGGAAGCCAAGATACTAAAATGGAACAAAAATTAAAATGGCTAAGACAAATGATGGAATGGGAAAAAGATGTCCAAGATCCACATGAATTCTTAGATGCATTAAAAGACGATGTATTTAACAGTCAAGTTTATGTATTTACACCAAAAGGAGATGTAATCGAATTACCAGCAGGTTCAACTCCAATTGACTTTGCATATAGAGTACATACAAACGTAGGTAATAAGTGCACAGGTGCAAAAATAAACGGTAAAATAGTTCAAATAAATTATAAATTACAAAATGGTGAAATTGTTGAAGTTATAACATCTGCAAATTCCCCAGGACCTAGTCGTGATTGGCTAAATATAGTACAAACACCAACTGCTAGAAATAGAATAAGACAATGGTTCAAAAAAGAGAGAAGAGAAGAAAATATCGAACGTGGTACTGAGATATTAGAAAAAGAATTTAAACGTTACAATATACCATACAAAAATCCAAGCATTCAAAAATTCTTAAATCAAGTTGCAAAGAAATTTAACCAACCAACATTAGAAGATTTAATTGCAACTATAGGATATGGCGGTATAGCTACATCACAAGTTATGCCAAAAGTCAGAGATTTCTATAATAAAGAAGTCAATCGCCAAGAAAAAGAAAGAAGAATGCAAGAAAAAGAAGATAAAATCAAGAAAAACTTCGATGAGCATGAATATGCTAAAAAGAGAAAGAAAAAAGATAATGGTATCACTGTAAAAGGATTAGATAATATACTAGTAAGATTCGCTAAATGCTGTAATCCACTTCCAGGAGATGATATAGTAGGATATATAACTAAAGGTAGAGGTGTTGCAATTCATAGAAGAGACTGTACAAATATAAAACTAGATGATGAATTCCTAAAAAATAGACTTGTAGAAGTTGAGTGGAATAATCCTGAAAAGAGCAAATTTGAAGGAGAAGTAAAAATCATAGCAGTTGATAGAGTAGGTCTTTTAAACGATGTTATACATGTCGTATCTATGGAAAAGCTAAGTATAAGCGGTATAAACTGCAGAGTTTTAAAAGACAATACGGCAAACATCAGTTTACTAGTTGAAGTTAACGATATATCAGAATTAAAACAACTTATGAAAAAGATAAAATCAATTCCAGGGGTTGACGAAGTTTCAAGAATGAGAAACTAATCCCAGAATTTTATACACGAATAAAATAATTTAAAATTTAGGGAGGCAGATATGAGAGCTGTTGTTCAAAGAGTAGCGAGTTCAAGAGTTACTGTAGATGAAAGAGTAACTGGAGAGGTAAAAAAAGGGTTATTAGTTTTATTAGGGGTAACTCATGACGATACTTCTAAAGACGTAGATTATATGGTAGATAAGGTAACAAATTTAAGAATATTTGAAGACGAAAATGATAAAATGAACTTATCTTTAAAAGACATAAATGGAGAGGTAATGGCAGTATCTCAATTTACACTTTATGGAGATGCTAGAAAAGGAAGAAGACCAAGCTTTTCTGATGCAGCAAGACCAGATGTGGCAAATCCTCTATATGAAGAATTTGTAGAAAAGCTAAGAGCTCAAGGAATAACTGTAGGAACAGGAGAATTTGGTGCACATATGATGGTTGAGCTTACAAATGATGGTCCAGTAACAATTTTATTAGAATCTAAAAAAGCTTTTTAGGAGGGGATTTTGATGATAATTGAAAAAGTTGTAGATAGATTTATGGATGAAAATACTTACATCATTGGAGACGAAAAAACAAAAAAATGTGCAGTAATAGACCCAGGTGGAAGTATTATAGATATATTCAATAAAATAGAGCAACATGGACTTACTGTAGAATATATAATACTAACTCATGGACATGGAGACCATATAAGCCGTGTGCCAGAAATTAAAAGTAAAACAAATGCTAAGGTAATAGCTCATGTAAATGAAGAAGAAGTATTAATAGATAGAAATAAAAATTTAAGTGCTCAACTTCCAGGGCCTTTAGTTGAATTTGAAGCTGATGAATATGTTCAAGATGCAGATATTATAGAACTTGGCAGCCTTAAATTAAAAATTATACACACTCCAGGTCACACGAAAGGTGGAATGTGCATAAAAGTAGGAGAACATATATTCACAGGGGATACTTTATTTGCAGGAAGTATAGGAAGAACTGATTTTTATGGCGGAGATTACAAACAAATAATGAAATCTTTAAGAAAATTAGCTAAATACGATGACAATGCAGTAATATACCCAGGACATGGACCTACATCTACAATTGGAGCAGAAAAAAGAATGAATCCATATATGCAACAAGTTTAAGTTTTTCCAGTACTGTTTTAGCTAATCAAATCAGTACTGGTTTATTTTTTTAATAAAAAATAGAAATAAAAAAGGAGACGTAAAATGATAGGAGTTGTTCTAAAAGGACATGATTATAAATATGAAGTAAGTGAACTTATAAAATTATTTACTTCTGATTTTAGATTTATAGACGAAAGAGACTGCATGATGGTAATAGAAAATAGCATTTTCTATCATGGAGATAAAGTTTTTTCAAAAACTGTTTACTGTGAAAACTACGAAGAAATACTTAGCAATGTAGACCACAGGGATTTAAGTGGTTTAGACGAAAGAGCACGTAAAAAGACAATAAAAGAAACTATTAAAAGAAGTATGTTCAAAATACTTGAACAAAAATTTAGATCTAATGTGCCTTGGGGAATACTTACAGGAATAAGACCTGTAAAAATTGTCCATGCTTTATTAGACGAAGGAAAAAGCGAAGAATATATAAAAGAAAAATTACAAGAAGATTATTATATAAAAGATGAAAAAATAGAATTAGCATTAGATATTGCAAAAAGAGAGAGAAAATTTATATATCCAATAGATGAAAATAAGGTATCATTATATATAGGGATTCCTTTCTGTCCAACAAGATGTTATTATTGTTCATTCCCAGCAAACCCTGTTGACAAATTTGGAGCGAAAAAAGCACTATATGTAGAAAAATTACTTCAAGAAGCTAGAGGCGTTGCAGAGCTTCTTAGAGATAACAACAAATCAATAGAAACGCTGTATATAGGTGGTGGGACTCCAACAACTTTATCACCAGAGGAAATGGATACATTAATAACAGGATTATATAAAGAATTCGATTTAAGTGATATAAAAGAATTTACTGTTGAAGCTGGAAGACCAGACACAATAAACAGAGAAATTCTAGAAGTACTTAAAAAACACGGTGTAGACAGAATAAGTATTAATCCACAAACTATGAACGATGAAACACTACAAAAAGTCGGAAGAAAACACAGTGTAAATGATATAATTGAATGTTTCCAGTTGGCGAGAGAGCTAGGATTTGATAATATTAATATGGACATAATTTTAGGTCTTGTTGATGAAGACCTAGAAATGGTAGAAAAGACTCTAAAACAAATAGAAAAACTTTCACCAGAAAGCTTAACAGTCCATACATTAGCAGTTAAAAGAACATCTAAACTAAAAGAAAATATAGATGATTACGAATTAACTCAATTTGATGAAATGACAAAAATGATAGATTTATCTATGGAATATGCAAAGAAAATGGGGCTTAATCCATATTATATGTATAGACAAAAACATATGCTAGGAAATCTAGAAAATATAGGTTATGCTAAAGAGGGATACGAATGTATCTACAATATTCAAATTATGGAAGAGCGTCAAAGTAATATAGCTTTAGGGGCAGGCTCAATCACAAAATTTGTATATGCAGATGAAAATAGAATTGAAAGAGTAGAAAACGTCAAAAATCTAGAACAATATATTGATAGAGTTGACGAAATGATAAATAGAAAATATGAGGAGGTACAGAAAAATGTTAAGTAAAGCACCTAGAGGAACTAAAGATATAACACCAAAGGATGTTTATAAATGGCATTATATAGAAAAGAAATTCAGAGAAATTTGTGCATTATATGGATATGAAGAAATAAGAACTCCTATCTTTGAACACACAGAAGTATTTTCTAGAAGTGTTGGGGACACAACTGATGTAGTTCAAAAAGAAATGTATACTTTCACTGACAGAGGAGATAGACAACTAAGTTTAAAACCAGAAGGTACTGCAGGTGTTATCAGATCATTCATAGAAAACAAGATGTATGCTGATACACAACCAACAAAATTATATTACATAACTCCTTGCTTTAGATATGAAAGACCACAAGCAGGTAGACAAAGACAATTCCACCAATTTGGTATAGAAGTATTAGGAAGTGATGGACCATCAGTAGATGCTGAGGTTATAAGTCTTGCAGTACAATTCTTCAACGAAATGGGATTAAACAACTTATCAGTTAATATAAACTCTGTAGGATGCCCAAAATGTAGAGAAGAATACAACAGAAAATTAAAAGAATATCTAGACAAAAAAGTAGACGTATTATGTGAAACTTGTTTAGAAAGAAAAGACAAAAACCCAATGAGAGTTATAGACTGTAAGAACCCTCACTGTAAAGAAAACTTACAAGACATACCTTTCATGATAGACCACTTATGTGATGATTGTAAAGACCACTTCGAGAAACTACAAACATACTTAAAAGAAATGGATATAAACTATGTAGTTGATAAAACTATAGTTAGGGGATTAGACTACTACAAGAAAACAGCATTCGAAATTATATCTAACGACATCGGTTCTCAAAGTACAGTTTGTGGTGGAGGTAGATACGACGGACTAGTAGAAATGCTTGGTGGGCCTAAAGGTATAAGTGGTATAGGATTTGGTCTTGGAGCAGAAAGATTGCTATTAACTTTAGAAAATAACAATATAGAAATAGAAAATCCAAAATCAACTGATATATATATAGCAACTATAGGTGATGCAGCTAAAACTAAGAGCTTTAAATTAATAAAAGACTTAAGAGCTAATCACATAAGTGCTGATAATGACCACTTAGATAAGAGTTTAAAAGCTCAATTTAAATATTCTGATAAACTTAACGCTAAATACACAGTTGTTATAGGTGATGATGAATTAGCTAACGATACAGCAACACTTAAAAATATGAAAACATCAGAGCAAACAACTATAAAACTAAGCGAATTAGTTGACGAACTTAAAAAAAGATTATAATCTAATATATGAAAAATACTAGAGGGGGCTGCTTATATTTTTGCTAACCACAAAATAGTAGTCCTCCTTTAGTGTGTAAATGATAAAGGAGAAAAACATGGAGACATTAAAAGGATTAAAAAGAACTCACTATTGTGGAGATCTTAGAATGGACAATGTTGGCGAAGAAGTTATTCTAAATGGTTGGGTTCAAAAGAAAAGAAACTTAGGCGGATTAGTATTCGTTGACTTAAGAGATATAAGAGGCATAAGCCAAATAATATTCGATGCTGATGTAAGTAAAGATGCATTTGAAAAAGCTGAAAAATTAGGTTCAGAATATGTTATAGCTGTAAAAGGAACAGTACGTGAAAGACAAGCTAAAAACCCTAATATGGCTACTGGAGATATAGAAATATCAGCTACAGAACTTAGAGTTCTTAGTAAATCTCAAACTCCACCAATATATATAAAAGATGACGATAACGTATCTGAAGATAAAAGGTTAAAATATAGATACTTAGATTTAAGAAAGCCTTCTATGCAAAATAACTTAATAATGAGAAGTAAAGTTGCTCAAATAGTAAGACAATACTTAACTGAAAACAACTTCTTAGAAATAGAAACACCTTTCTTAATAAAACCAAGTCCAGAAGGTGCTAGAGACTACCTTGTACCAAGTAGAGTTAACCCAGGTAAATTCTACGCTTTACCACAATCACCACAACTATTCAAACAAATATTAATGGTAAGTGGTATGGATAGATATTTCCAAATAGTTAAATGTTTCAGAGACGAAGATTTAAGAGCTGATAGACAACCAGAATTCACTCAAATAGACTGTGAAATGTCTTTCGTTGACGAAAATGACGTTATGACTATGATGGAAAACATGATAGGAAAAATATTTAAAGAAATACACAACATAGACATAGAATTACCACTTAAGAGAATGACTTTCAAAGAAGCTATGGACAGATTTGGTTCTGACAAACCAGATACTAGATTTGCTATGGAACTTACAGATTTATCAGACTTAGTTAAAGACTGTGGATTTGGAGTATTCTCATCAGCAGCTAATGCAGATAACTCAAGTGTTAGAGCTATAAATGCAATAGGTGGAGCAGATGCATTTTCTAAAAAAGGAATGAAAAAATTAGAAGAACATGCTAAAACTTACAAGGCTAAAGGTTTAGCTTGGATAAAAGTTACTGAAGAAGGAATAGACTCTCCAATAGCTAAATTCTTCACAGAAGACGAAATAAAAGCTATATTAGACAGAATGGACGCTAAAGCAGGAGACTTAATATTATTCGTAGCTGACAAAAACAAAATTGTATACGATGCATTAGGTCAATTAAGACTAGAAGTTGCTAGAAAAATGGATCTAATAGACAAAAACAAATACAACTTATTATGGGTAACTGAATTCCCACTATTCGAGGAAGACGAAGAAACAGGTAGAATGATAGCAATGCACCATCCATTCACTTGCCCATTAGATGAAGATATAGATAAATTAGACCAGGAAGACAAAACTCAATTAAGAGCTAAAGCTTATGATATGGTATTAAACGGATATGAGCTTGGTGGAGGTAGTGTGAGAATATCTGATGAAGAAGTTCAAGAAAAGATGTTCAAAGCATTAGGAATGAGCCAAGAAACTGCTAATGATAAATTTGGATACTTATTAGAAGCATTCAAATACGGTGTACCACCACACGCTGGTCTTGCATTCGGATTTGACAGACTTATGATGTTACTTACAGGAGCAGACAACATAAGAGAGGTAATAGCATTCCCTAAAAACCAAAATGCTATATGCCCAATGACTAATGCACCAGGATTACCAGAAGACGGTCAATTAGAAGAATTAAGTATAAAAGTTGAGTTAGAAGAACAAGAATAGTATAAGTTATTTTTTATATGATTTATAAACGGAGATAATAGACTGCATATTTTTATGTGCAGTCTTTTTTTATTGTATGGAAAATTATATTGATAATGTTAAATTTGAGTAATAATTGATAAATATTATCAATTAATGTTGACTTTTTAAGTAAGGTATTATAGTATAATATTAAAATGATAATCAATATCATTTACTTGACAAATGAAAATAAATAAATTAGAATAAAATTATCAAAATGATAACGACAATAAATAAAAGGGGTTGGAACGAATATGAGTTTAGTAGTAGTTGGTGGAAATGAAAGAATGAAGAGGGATTACATACAATTAGCGAAGAACAGGGGATATAAAGCTAAGGTAGTTCTAAATATGTCGTCAAAAGTTAAGAGGTCGATAGGAAGTCCGGATGCAATAGTGATATTTACTTCAACAGTGTCACATAAACTAATGGCATCAGTAGAGACTCAAGCAAAAAAACAAGATATTCCTATAATAAGAAATAAAAATAATAGTAAGTTTGCATTTGAACAATCATTAGATTTAGTTGATGAATGTACTGGGGCTTGTAGAGTATGTAAAAATAAAAATTGCATAATGAAACATAAATAAAATAGATTACATATCACGCTTAAATTAAAATTATATCCTTTCATATAGTTAATATCAAAATATTACTACAAAAAGTTGGAAATTTAAGCTATAATATAGATAGTAAAAATATGGTTATAGAAAATCATTAGGGTATAACCAAAAAATCTCAGGAATCCTAGTCCCCTGAGATTTTTTTATGTCCAAATTAAATTATATTTATTATACATTAAAATTAAATAATGTTATTATAATAAAATAAAAGAGATTATTAAATTTATGTTAAATTAATTTTAGTAAATCATAATTATTATTAGGTAAGAAGAAAAGTATATATGCTATAATAAATTTAGGCAATTATATTTATATAAAGTTATAGTTTGAAAATTCGAAAACAATTAATAGGCAGGTTTCACTTATAAAAGTAGAGGAGACTTTACAGGTTAGGGGGAATAGACATATGATATTTTATTACTCGGGGACAGGAAATTCTTTATGGGTAGCTAAAGAATTAGGTAAATATCAAAATGAGACATTAATAGATATAGCAAAAGAAATGCAAAAGAATCAAGAAGAATATGTTTATGATTTAGAGAGAAAAGAAAAAATAGGATTTGTATTTCCCACATATTCATGGGGGCCACCCCAAATAGTTGAAAATTTTATAAAGAAAGTAAAATTTAATGGATATAGACAACACTACTTATTTTCTGTTTATACTTGCGGCACTGATACAGGATGTATGTCAAAGTACTTAGATAATATGTTTAAAGATAAAAAGATGGAAATATATTATACTGCATTTATACAAATGCCAGAGAATTTTATAACTATATTTGATCTAGACTCCACTCTTTTAAGAAATAGAAAGTTAGAAGAAGCACAAAAAAGTATAGTTAAGATAAATGAGCAAATAAAAGATAGACATCTACATGCATTTGATAAGGATAGATATTCTATAATGGACTACTTTAAAACATATATAGTAAAAAAATTACTTTATATCTTTTGTATGGGTACGTCAAAGTTTTATGTTGATGATAGATGCAATTCATGTGGTTTTTGCGTTGAAGTTTGTCCGTATAAAAATATAGAATTGTATAAAGGAAAACCTATGTGGTCACAACACTGTACGAAGTGTATGGCGTGTATTTGTAGGTGTCCTCAACAGGCAATACAATATGGAAAAAGTACAAAGAAAAAGGGAAGATATTATAATCCACTATTGACAGAGGAATATGAAAATAGTGACAATCTTTAGATTAATACAACAAATTATTTTAGAGAGTAGATAAACATCAAAAAAGCAACTTATATTATAAAGTTGCTTTTTTATATGCAGCAACGATGGTAATTAACGATTTAATCACCATCATCGTCGGCTTCGATTGATTAAATTTTATTTAGGAAAACGATATTCAACTTTGTAAAAATTTGAATATAGAATTTATTATGATTCTATAATTTTTTTAGAAGAATAAAGTATTTGTATAATTAATATTATATAAAATTTGTAAAATAAATCTATAAAATTGGAAAAATATTATGAATTAATAAAATTTTATGGGATTATTTATTTTTTTTAGCATATAAAAGTCAAAAATAAACCTAAAAGAGTATATTTCTTATGTAAGAATACATTATAGAATAAATTTGTTACAATTTAAGAGAGAATGGGTAGAATAAATAGGAGAGATTTTAATGGATAGATTATTTTTTTATAATACAAAAATAGGAAAATTGGGAATAAGAGAAGACGGAAAAAATATAACACATATATATCTTAGAGATAAAGATATTGATGAAGATAAAGTAGTTATAGAAGAAAGTGATTTAATAAAGAGGGCTTATATCCAAATAGATGAATATATAAAAGGCAAAAGAAAAATATTTGATTTGCCATTAAACCCAAATGGCACAGAGTTTCAGAAAAAGGTATGGAAAGCATTGACTGAAATACCTTATGGAGAAACTACATCGTATAAAGATATTGCTGTTACATTAGGAAATGAAAAAGCATGTAGGGCTGTGGGTATGGCAAATAATAAAAATCCAATACCTATAATAATACCATGCCATAGAGTTATCGGTGCAAATAAAAAATTAGTAGGGTACGCTGGAGGTCTAGATTTAAAGAAGATGCTTTTAAATTTAGAAGGAATATCAGTACAAGAAGATAAAGTAAAAAATGAAAAATAAAATAGAATATTTTAGATAATGTAATATAATAGATTAAGTTAAACAGAATAATATAGGAGGAAATCAATGGATTTAAATAAAACTAATAAATATCCATTGAAATAGAATTTATGTTAAATATAGGATGTCATTTATCAGTTTCAAAAGGTTTTGAAAATATGGGAAAAGAAGCATTAACAATAGATGCAAATACGTTTCAGTTTTTCACCAGAAATCCAAGAGGAGGAAAAGCTAAACAATTAGATCAAAATGATATAGATAAATTTTTAAATTTAGCAAAAGCAAACAACTTTGCTCAATTATTGGCACATGCACCATATACTTTAAATGCATGTGCAGCAGATGAAAGCAAAAGAGAATTTGCAGTAAATACTTTTATAGACGACTTAAAAAGATTGGAATTAACTCCAAACAATTTATATAATTTCCATCCAGGAAGCCATGTTAAACAAGGTGCAGATGTGGGAATAAAATATATAACTGATATGTTAAATCAAGCTCTTACAAAAGAACAAACAACAACAGTTCTTCTTGAGACTATGGCTGGAAAAGGTACAGAAGTAGGACGTAATTTTGAAGAATTAAAAGCTATAATAGATGGTGTAGAATTAGATGATAAGCTAGGTATATGTTTAGATACATGCCATGTATTTGATGCAGGATATGATATAGTAAATGACCTAGATGGAGTATTAGAAAGATTCGATAATATAATAGGATTAGATAGATTAAAAGCGATACATTTAAATGACAGTTTAAATGCTTGTGGTAGTCATAAAGATAGACATGCCAAAATTGGAGAAGGGCAAATTGGACTTGATGCAATAGTTAGAATTATAAATCACGATGCATTAAAACACCTACCATTTTTATTAGAAACACCTAATGAATTAGATGGATATGCTAGAGAGATACAGCTTTTAAAAAGCAAGTATAACGGATAGAAAAAAGATATTGTAGTTAGTAGAAAGATAATAAAAAGTTAAATTATAATTATATAAACAAGAGACGTGTTGTAATATTGTTCGATATTATTTACAACACGTTTTTTATTTTTATAAATAAGATATATGCATAAAAAACTGTTTTAGTAAAATACTAAAATTGGAATTTAATATACAATATTAAGCAGTACATATTGATAATATTACAACTGAAAAGGGTGAGTTATAAATATGAAAAGAAGAAGTTATCTTATATCTATAATTATTGCATTTATGATAATTACTTCAGCTATAAGTGTATTTGCTGTAGACAGTAATAGCTGGACAGATGCAACAAAAACTAAGCAAGGTCAAACTACAGCATGGCAAGATTGGTGTGATAAATGGGAAGAGATAAAAAACTCCCCGACACAAATGTCATTATCACCAGGTAGTGATGAAACTGAGCTGAATTTTGCTTGGTATTCAAAATCATGCGAAATAAAGCCCAATCTGAAAATAAGTGATAACCCCGAAATGAAGAATCCTACAACATTGCAAGTCACAACGAAAAATGCAACAGAAGGATTTAAAAGTAATAAGGCAGTTGCGAAAGATTTAAAACCAAATACTAGATATTACTACAGCTACACAATAAACGGAAAATGGACAAAACCAACATTATATCAAACTAGAAATCCCAAAATATATAGTTTTGCATTTGTGGGAGACCCACAGATAGGGGCTTCATGGAGAGCTATGTCGAAGAATTTAAGCGAAGAAGAAATACAAGATAGGGCAGTTAGAAATGATAGTTTTAATTGGAACAGTACACTTGAAAGTATCATAAACAGAAATTATAACATAAGTTTTATAATATCAGCAGGTGACCAAATACAATCTAGAGATAAAGGAAAATCAAATATTTCATACAATAAAAATGAGATTGAATATGCAGGATATTTAAGTCCAGCAGTATTAAAATCAATGCCTGTTGCTAATACAATTGGAAATCATGATTCACCAAGTGGCAACTATTCATATCATTTCAACAATCCTAATCAAAGTGGGCTAGGTTCAACAACCGCAGGAAGTGATTACTACTACAGATATGGAAATACTTTATTTTTAATGTTAAATAGCAACAGCACAAAAACATCAGAACACAAAGAATTTATAGAAAATGCAATAAAATTAAACGAAGATGCTAAGTGGAGAGTAGTGTTAATGCATCACGACATATATGGTTCTGGGGAACATTCTAGCGCACCTAAACTAACTAGAATGAGATATGAATTAGTTCCAATATTAGAAGAAAATAATATTGATGTTGTATTGACAGGTCATGACCATATATACTCAAGATCATATATATTAAAAGGTGGAAAATTAGATAAGTCGTCGATGATTAGTGATAAAGAGTACGAAGAGTATTCAAGTGGCGAAAAAGAAAAAAACGACAAATATGAAAGATATATAAAGTCTATAGAAGATGATTATGCAATTACAGATAAATCACTTATGGAAGCTAAAAAACCTGAAGGAATTTTATATATTACTGCTAACTCATCAACAGGTAGCAAGTATTATAATCTATCAGAAAATCAACAAGCATATATAGCTTATAGATGGCAGGAAAGTGTCCCAACATATTCGATAATAGATGTTACAGATAAGTCACTTACAATAAACACATATAGAACTGATAATAATAAAAAAATAGATTCATCGTTTACAATAAAGAAATCTTTATTTTAAATATATTTACACATATAGATTTTTTGAAACACATAAACGAGTATTAAATATATCAAAGATTTTAAAAGTAATTATCTAAAAGACTTATAAATTTAAAAAGATGCATGTGAGATAATTATTTATCATGCATCTTTTTGTATATAAAATTATATTTTAATTGTTGAATTTAGCAAGGATGCTCTTAGCAACGCTAAGTCCATTGGCAGAGGCTTGTTGTAACCCTCTAGTAACAGACGCACCATCACCCATTGCACGAAGGTTTTTGACACTTGTTTCAAAATCCTTATTTACGATTACTTTGTTAGAGTAGAACTTTACCTCAACACCATAAAGTAATGTCTCGTCACTAGCAATACCAGGAGTAACCTTATCTAGTGCCAAAATCATTTCCTCTATATCGACCATTATTCTATGAGGAATAACTAAAGATAAATCGCCAGGTACTGCATCTTTAAGAGTAGGAATCAAGTTATTTCTACAAAGTCTTTTTTCTGTAGTTCTTCTGCCTCTTTGGAAGTCACCAAAAGTTTGAACTAATATCTTGCCGTCACATAGCATATTGCTAAGTTGGGCTATTTGTTTACCGTATTCTATCGGTGTTTTAAATGGTTTAGTAAAGTTTTTGGAAACTAATAATGCAAAATTGGTATTATTAGTTTTAAATTCCTTTGATTTATAAGCGTGACCATTTACTACTGCTAAGCCATCTTCATAATATTCTGTTGCTACTTCACCTGATGGATTGGTACAGAATGTTCTTACTTTATCGTCAAATGTAGGTGTGTAGTATACTAATTTAGCCTCGTATAAATTTTTATTTAGAAATTCCATAATTTCATCCCTAACTTCAACACGAACACCAATATCGACAGTACCGACTTGGGTTTCTATATTGTGTTTTTTACAGATATTTGAGAACCACTCAGAACCTTCACGACCGATTCCACTTACGATTTCATCTCCAAAGAATTTACGACCATCATCTAACACAACGCCTTTTGCAGTATTATCTTCTATGATTATGTCTTGAACCATAGTATTAAAAATAATCTCAATACCGGCAGATAGTAGGTGATCTTGAAGTTTTGAATAGATTTTATAGCCTTCTTCAGTACCTAGATGTCTTATTGGACACTCGATTAATTTTAAGTTGGCTGTTATGGCTTTTTTTCTTATTTCAATAATTTCTTTTTCTTTATCAATTCCATAAACCTTAGTATCGGCGCCGAACTTTAAATATATATCGTCGGACTCTTTAATAAGCTCAATAGCCCTGTCATAACCTAATATTTCTGGCAAATTTCCCCCAACATCTGGTGATAAAGATAATTTCCCATCAGAAAATGCACCAGCACCTGCAAATCCAGTAGTTATTGAACATGGTTTACATCCAACGCATTTATTTGTTTTACGTTTAGGGCAATTTCTTTTTTCAATAGGTCTACCTTTTTCAATCATTAGTATGTTTAAATCTTTATTATTTTCTATTAGCTCATAAGCACAGAATATCCCTGAAGGCCCTGCACCTATAATAATAACGTCGTATTTCTTCATAGAAAATACCCCCCTGTATAAAATTTATATTATTTAAGGTGAAAATTATCTCTTCATAGATTTTATCAATATTTTTGTATCTTTATTTACACGAAGAGATTCACATATTTTTTGTAGAGATTTATTATAAGTAAAATCATCTAAATTATTATGTTTGAGATATGACATTGTTTTTCCTTCAAATTCTACAAAACACATAGAAATAGCCCATGCAACAGCCATTTTTACATAATAGCCACTGTGTTTGACTTTATCTAAAGTTTCTAAAATTAGATCTATATAATCTTCAGTAATGTAGTAATTTAAGATAATTACAACAGCAAATCTTACTTCAAACTCATTGTCTGATTTAAGATATGGTTGGATAAATTCCCACACAATTTTTTTATTTTTATTTACAAACTTTAGTGTATTGCAAAAGCTGTCACAAATAGCCCAATTGTCTATCTTTGGAACAAAGCATTTGATATATTTTAATCTTTCTTCAACATCACATTTAGCATATGCTATAACTAATCCTTTTATTAGGATTTCTTCATAATAATCTTCTTTAGAATTAGATAAAAAATATCGCCAATCGTCTTTTGTAATTTCTTTTGCAAGTTGCCTTAATTGAGGAAGGCGAACCCCTATTATATTATCGGTATTTGGGCATAATCCACTATGAAATGTTTTATATTTCTCATCAGATAGCTCAAATAACTTGTCTCTTAAGTTGTCCATTTAATCACCTCAAATTTTATAATCTTTCTATAAAAATAGTAGCATAATCAAGTTAAATAATAAAAATTTTGTGATAAAAACATCAAAAAAAGTTGCACAAAAATCTAAAATTATATACAATAAATATATACATATAGTGCCCAGTTATTTAAATGTATTAATTATTTACCAAGAAGAAGGTGATTTTCACCTTCTATTTTTTTATCATAAAAAGGAAAGTATATTTAAAAATATAAAAAGTACAGGAATGTTGTTAAATCCTGTACTTTAATTTTTATAAATTGTGAAATTTATGGTGATTGTTAATTGCTATAAAATAAATCATCTTTATTATGTGGTTCATCACTTTGATTGGATAATCCATTTTTATTTAAATCAGTTAAATCAGTGATATATTCTGAGTAAAAATGTGGGTCTCTATTTATATTATTTGTGTCGTATTTCTCAGAATTATCGTATTTTGAGTAAGTTTCAGTTTCTTGTGCACAATGAGCGCATAGTTGAGTTTCGGGCATTATATCTAGTCTTTCTGGTTCTATTTTTTGATGACATCTTTCACAGTATCCAAATGAATTGTCGTCGATTTTTGATAGTGCCTCGTTTACCTTATCAAGTTGATATCGTTGATGGTCGGTAAGGCTATTTTGCATATCGTTCATATAAACTTCTGTTCCAATATCACCAGGATGGTTATCATAACTAGATAATTCTCCAGAACTATATCTTTCATTAGTGTGGCGAGTTGTGTCGCCGAATAAAGTATTATCTTCCATTCCAGAAATTAAATTTTCTAATTCTTGTTTTTGTTTTTTTAGTTGTTTTTTATAGTCATTTGAGTTCATAATTATCATTCCTTATATTTAAAATATTTGAAATATCGATTCTATTATATGGAGTATTTAAAATCATATACATAGATGAATTTAGTGGATAATATGCAGTTTTTAGTTAATTTATAAAATAAATCGTACCAACTTTTGTCAGGATGATGTAAAATTCCAAAAAATTTAGTATAATATTAAGATATAGCAAAAAAATATACATTAATCATTAGAATAGGGAATTTCTTATTTATAAATTGAAAAAATAAGAATATATTGAAAACATCAACTATGTAAAATAAATAAAATTTATGTATAAATTTTGTGATAAAGCTGTAGGTATTTTACCGATTAATGGTATAATAATACTTATAGGATTAATAAGATAAACGTGTGAAAGGATGTATTATAAAATGACTAATGAATTATCAATGCAAGAACTGTTAGACCAACAAGAACAACAGTTAGACAAATTAAAAGTAGGGGAGCTTATAACAAGTGCTATAACTAAGGTAACTCATGATGCGGTTGTAATTAGTTTAGACTGTGGATTTGACGGAATAATCGTAGCAGACGATTTAAATATAGAAAAGGACAAAGAAGTTGCTGATGTTTACAAAGTTGGCGACACAGTATCTGCTGTTATAACTAAAGTATCTCCTAAAGACGGTACAGTAAGATTATCAAAAGTATTAGCAGATCAAGAACAAGACTTAAAAGATGTAGAAGCAGCATATAATGAACATAAAATAGTGACTGTACATGTTGAAAAAGCTATACCAAGAGGTGTATTCGCAAAATACAAATCAGTTCAATTATTTATACCAATATCTCAAATAGACACTAAATTTGTAAACGATACAAAAGAATACGTTGGTGCAAATTTAGAAGTTTATATAATAGAATTCAATACAAACAGAAACAAATATGTTGCATCTCATAGAGAAGTATTACAAGAAAGAATAAACGTAGAAAAACAAGAAAGAAGAGAAAGACAAAAAGCTGAAAGAGAAGCAGAGAAAGCTAGAGTTAAAGCTGAAAGAGATGCTGAAAGAGCTAGAGTTAAAGAAGCTAGACAAAATATATTCGACTCTCTTGAAGTAGGACAAAAAATACATGGTAAAGTAACAAAAATAATGTCTTACGGAGCTTTCATAGATATCGGTGAAGGTTTAGAAGGATTAGCTCACATAAACAACTTATCTTGGAAAAGAGTAGAATCTGTTGAAGATGTTGTTTCTGAAGGACAAGAATTAGACGTTTATGTATTAGAGGTAAATAAAGAAAACAATAGAATAGCTTTAGCAGTAAAAGACATAAACAACGATCCATGGCAATTAATAGCTAAAGAAGTTGCTATTGGCGATGTTATAACTGGTAAAGTTGTTAGAACTATAGACAAAGGAGCTTTCGTTGAAATAAAAGAAGGTGTTGAAGCTTATTTACCAATATCTCAATTAAGCGAAAAAAGAGTTCCTACAGTAAGCAGCGTAGTAAACCCTGGTGATGAAATAGAAGCTAAAATATTAAACTTCCAACCAGAAGAAAAAAGAATGTTAATATCTATAAAAGAAGTTAATGCTGAACCAGAAGAAGATTTCACTCAATTTATGAAACCTAAAGAATCTTTAGGTGCTACAATTGGTGATGCTATGAAAAAGGCTGGAAAATAGTAATTAAATATTAAAAAAAGAGCTGTCTCAGTATTGGGGCAGCTTGAATACATTTTAGACTAAAATAGCATAAAGGGGAAGAAGAATGAAAGCAATACTAGATATGCATACACACACAGTTGCAAGTGGACACGCTTACAGCACAATACATGAAAATATACAATTTGCTAAAAAACACGGTATAAAAGTTCTTGGAACATCTGACCACGGTTCAACGATGCCTGGAGGACCTGCAGTATACTTTTTTAACAATTTAAAAGTACTTCCAAGAGAAATGGATGGTGTTAGAATATTAAGAGGCATGGAAGCTAATATATTAGATGTAGACGGGAATATAGATGAATTAGACTCAAGAGCACTTGCTTGTCTTGATTATCTAATAGCGAGTCTTCACACAGTTTGTATAGAGCCATCAAGTAAGGAAGATAATACAAAAGCAATCCTTAATGCTATGGACCAAGAAAAGGTAAAGATAATAGGTCATCCAGACGACTCTAGGTACGAACTTGATTATGAAGCTATAGTAAAAAAGGCAAAGGAAAAAAATATTTTATTAGAAGTAAATAATTCATCATTATCACCAAACACATCGAGAGAAGGCGCTAGAGAAAATATAATGAAATATCTAGAGCTTTGTAAAAAATACGGCGCAAGAGTTATAATGGGAACAGATTCTCATATATGTTATGATATAGGAGTATTCCAACATGCAGAGCAAATAATTGAAGAAGCTAATTTTCCAAAAGAATTAGTAATCAATTATTGGGAAGACCAAATTGTAGAGTTTTTTGAAATTTAATAAATTAAAAAAAATATAGAAAAGCTAATTGACAATAAAAGGAAAATGCTATATCATTTTAATTAAGATAACAAAATATACAAAATAACAACAAAAACGAAACAAAGGCGTTGAGTAGAAGTAGTAGGATTTTATGAAACTTACAGAGAGTCAAAGGTTGGTGTGATTTGGCAGTGGATGAATCTGAACTTGTCTAGGAGCTGTTTACCTAGGGTAAAACGTTAGTCTACGTTATAAGGCAGACAGTTAGTTTTAACTGTTACAGAGTGAGCTTTTTCATAAGCTAACTAGAGTGGTACCGCGAGAATACAACCTCGTCTCTAATTTTTAGAGACGAGGTTTTTTAACACAAAAAAATATAAGAGATAGGCCAATCTCAACTAGGTTTTAAATTTTTTTAATATTTGGTAAATAATTGATAATTAGTGATAACTGGGACTCGATAAAATAAAAATAATAGGGAATAAAAATAAAAGCACAAAAATAAATAAATTAAAATAACTAGGGAAATTAAAAGTATATAAAGGCACATATGTTGATAAGTACAGGGGTAAAGTGTACGAACAAATACAAATAACTGGGGAAAACGGAAAAGCACTCGAATTAAAAATCAGAATATACTGAATAATCTGCAAAATACACAATGTAAATAATTAATACAGGGGGATTAAAAATGAGAAATGGTGAGTTTAATTATAAAAAATATATAAAACCAGATTTTCAACCAAAAAACTTTACAAATCGCGAATGGCCAGACAAAGATATAACAAAGGCACCTATTTGGTGTAGTGTAGACTTAAGAGACGGGAATCAATCACTACCTACACCGATGAGCGTAGATGAAAAAATGAGAATGTTTAAAATGTTGTTAGATGTAGGATTTAAAGAAATCGAAGTAGGATTTCCATCAGCATCACAAACTGAGTACGATTTTTTAAGAAAATTAATAGATGAAAATTTAATACCAGATGATGTTAAAGTGCAAGTTCTAACTCAATCAAGAGAACACTTGATAACAAAAACTTTTGAAGCATTAAAAGGATGTAAAAATGCTATAGTACATTTATATAATTCAACATCAGTATTACAAAGAGATGTAGTGTTCAATATGGAAAAAGATGAAATAATCGGTATAGCTGTTGAAGGGGCAAAATTAATGAAAGAAGAAGCAGCTAAATATCCAGAAACAAACTTCCAGTTTGAATATTCACCAGAAAGTTTTACAGGAACTGAGATGGATTATGCTCTTGAAATTTGTGAAGCCGTTATGGATGTGTGGGAACCAACACCACAAAATAAGATGATAATAAACTTACCATCAACTGTTGAGATGACTACACCAAATAGATATGCAGACCAAATCGAATGGTTCAGTAAAAATATTAAAAATAGAGATTGTGTCATAATAAGTTTACATCCACACAATGATAGGGGAACATCAACTGCAGCTGCAGAGTTAGGATTACTAGCAGGAGCAGATAGAATAGAAGGTACTTTATTTGGAAATGGAGAAAGAACAGGAAACTTAGACATATTAATAGTAGGTATGAATATGTATGCTCAAGGTGTTGATCCTGAACTTGATTTTTCAAATATAAACGAAATAGCAGAAGTATATAAAGACTGTACAAAATTAAGTATACATGAAAGACATCCATACGTCGGTGATTTAGTCTTCACTGCATTCTCTGGTTAACACCAAGATGCAATAAGAAAAGGTATGAAAGCTAGAGAAGCTAGAGGAGAGTATATATGGCAAGTTCCATACTTACTACTAGATCCTCATGATTTAGGAAGAGAATACACAGAAATAATAAGAATAAATTCTCAATCAGGTAAGGGTGGAGCAGCGTATATTTTGGAAAATGAATTTGGATATAATATGCCAAAAGCTATGCAAACATACTTTGGCAAAGTTGTTAAGAGACGTTCTGACTCTATGGGTAAAGAACTTTCTCCACAAGAAATATTCGACTTATTCACAAAATGGTATATAGATATAGAAACACCATACAAATTAACAAAATATAAAATAAGCTCAGTAGATTCTGATTCATTTGACGTTGATAGCAATGATGTAGAAACAAATAATTTATCATTAGAAGCAGTAATAAACTTCAATGATCATGATTACACAATTAAAGGAACTGGTAATGGACCAGTCGATGCATTTAGTAATGCATTAATGGAACAAGATAAAGAAGAATTACAACCACTTAAAAATTATAAATTTGTTCACTACCATGAACATGCTCTTGGTGAAGGTTCACATGTAAAAGGGGTAGCTTATATTCAAATAGACACTGGGGCAAAAGAGCCATATTTCGGAGTTGGAATATCTGAAAATATAAATACAGCAGCAATAACTGCGCTTATGAATGCAATAAACAAGAGCTATATAAAAATGAATGTAAACTAAGATAAAAAATAAAGGTAAATAAATAATATATTTAAAAACAGGGGGATACGCTTATGGGGATGACAATGACACAAAAAATCTTAGCAAAACATGCTGGGATGGACGAAGTAAAAAAAGGACAATTAATAGAAGCTAACTTAGATTTAGTATTAGGAAATGATATAACTACTCCAGTTGCAATAACTGAATTTAATAAATTAGGAATAGACGAAGTATTCGACAATACTAAAGTTACAATAGTCTGTGACCACTTCACACCAAACAAAGATATAAAAAGTGCAGAACAATGTAAAGTTGCTAGAACTTTTGCAAGGGGAAAAGACGTTGTAAACTACTTTGATGTTGGGCAAATGGGGATAGAACACTGCTTATTACCAGAAAAGGGTCTAGTAACAGCGGGTGATGTAGTAATTGGAGCTGACTCACATACTTGTACATACGGAGCACTTGGAGCATTTTCAACAGGTATTGGTTCAACTGATATGGCTGCTGGTATGGCGACAGGAAAAGCGTGGTTTAAAGTTCCAGGAGCAATCAAATTTGTTCTTAAAAACAAACCATCTAAATGGATAAGCGGTAAAGATATAATATTACACATAATCGGTACAATTGGGGTTGATGGAGCAAGGTATATGTCAATGGAATTTGTAGGCGATGGTGTACAACGTTTATCAATGGATGACAGATTTACAATATGTAATATGGCTATAGAAGCGGGAGCT
>CAMEPL010000002.1 GCA_945931665.1 uncultured Clostridium sp.
CAAATAAACCACATATAGATGCTATGATAACTCCTATATATCCTCCAACCCCTGCGTCAGAAGTTTTTGGAGTATCATTACTTTTTGGTTGCCCTATTAATAATTCATCTTCTTGATTATCTTTCTGTTCCTGATTATTATCTGGCTGGTAACCTTCAGCATAATCCTTTATCGGTGTTGTTTGACTATCGTCTACACCTTCATCTTCATTTTTATCTATATCTTCTGAATTATCTTGACTTTCTTGATTATTATCTGATTGATAATCTTCAACATAATCATTTATTGGTATTATTTCACTATCGTCTATCTCTTCATTTTCATCTACATCTTCTAGATTATCATCTATATCATAATCTTCCTCTATATCTAAATTTCGTTCTTCAACTTGAGTTGGGTTTATTTCATTAGCAAATATTTGTGTAGACCCAAGTGGAACCATACCTGTTGCTATAAATGCACTTAATCCTAATATTTTTATTTTATTTTTCATATTTTACCTCCTAAATCCTACTTTTTTTCACTATCAATTAATTATTTGTTAATTTAATCAATTTATTAAGTTCTGCTTTGTCTATTTTTCCATATATATTTTGGTATGAATAAGAATATCCTTTATTGCTCCAAATTGTGTAATTTATACTATCCGCGCTGTAGTATGAAATATTTACTCCTTGGATTGTTTCTGTTTTTAAAAATTTTCCATCAGGAATTCCGATT
Source organism: uncultured Clostridium sp. (assembly GCA_945931665.1). Taxonomy (GTDB): domain Bacteria; phylum Bacillota; class Clostridia; order Peptostreptococcales; family Peptostreptococcaceae; genus Intestinibacter. The sequence goes on from CAMEPL010000002.1 coordinate 721, forward strand.
ATATCTTTATTCCCTTTTGCTATATCAAATTCAGTACCATCTTTGTATATTATTCGTCCCTGTTTATCTCTATTTTTTTCTCCAATAACAAAATACTTATCAACTTCTTTATCTAAAACCGGAACAGTAAATCCTAAATCTGATTCCATTTTTTTGATTGAACTTACTTCCTTTAATAGACTTTTTTTTGAATCAGAACCTGATACTTTATTATTTTCATCATTCATAAATTCATTTCCATCTTCTTTTAATACTATATTATCTAGAGTATTTGTTTTTTGATTGAAAAATACTACACCTATAGCTATAGCAATTATTGAAACTGAAGCAATACTTATAAATTTTTTATGATTTTTTTGTGCTATATTCTGTGCTTTGTTCAAGTATTTTTCAAACCTTATAATTTTTTTTGACTTATTACAGTTATCATACTCCTCAAGTAAAAACTCGTCATCTATATCTCCAAATGCATCCAGAAATTTATTTTCATCAATCATATATATTGACCTCTTTCTTCTAAAAACTCTTTCAATTTTGTTCTAAACCTTGATAATGTCATTTTCACATTGCTTTGGCTTAAATTATTTTTTTCAGCAATATCTTTTATAGAATATAAATACCAATATCGCTGAACTATTATTATCCTTTTTTCCCTTGGCAAAGATTTTAAAAATTCATTTATATATTTTGTTAGATATTTTTCTTCCATTTCTGTATCAATATCATTTTGACTAGGTATACATTCTTTTAATTCATCCAGAACTAGTGGCACTTCTCCTTTGCGTTTTTGACAATTCTTGCTTTTATAAATATTTAAAGCTAAATTTCTTGTAATTTTACCTAGAAATGCTTTTAAAATTTTCGGTCTTGTCGGTGGAATTGAATTCCATGTTTTTAAATATGTATCATTTACGCATTCTTTTGAATCTTCAAGGTTGTATAGAATATTGTTTGCTATTGTGTTACAATAGCTCCCATACTTTTTATCAGTCTCAGATATAGCATTTTCATCTCTAAACCAATATAGATCTACAATATTATGGTCTTCCAAGTTTTTCCTCCTTTCATATAATAAGACAACAAAAAATTATGTTGGTCACAGTTTATATTTAAATTTTAATTATATTTTTTTTAATTTAATATACAATAAATTTATTCAAAAAAATAGGGACACTTATTTCAAGCATCCCTATGTTCTATAAAGTATTCCTATTTGTCTTTTCTTTGTAATAATACTACAGTTTCGCAGTGTGGTGTATTTGGGAACATGTCCATACATCTAACTTTTTTAACTTCATATCCGTAACTTTCAAATCCTTGTAAATCAACTACTAGAGTTTTTGGGTTACATGATATATAGATTATTTCTTCTGCATTAAATTTAGATATATCTCTAACAGCATCTTTGTGTATACCTGGTCTTGGTGGGTCAACTATTATGATGTCAGGTCTTTCTTTTAAGCTGTTTACTGTTTTAGCAACGTCACCTGCTATAAATTCGCAGTGAGTTAATCCGTTTAATTTAGCATTTTCGTTTGCAGCTTCAACTGCCTCTTCTACTATTTCTATTCCGTAAACTTTTCTAGCTTTTTGAGATAAAACTTGTCCTATAGTTCCTGTTCCACTGTATAAATCGTAAAGAACTTTGTCTTTATAGTCTCCAACAAACTCTCTAGCCATAGAGTATAATTTCTCAGCTCCTAATGTGTTAGTTTGGAAGAATGAGAATGGAGATATTTTAAATCTAAGACCTAATAATTCTTCGTATATATGATCTCTTCCGTGTAAAACTCTAAGTTCATCACATTTAACCGCATCTGCTAAGTTGTCGTTTAAGCAGTGTAGTACACTTGCTAAATCCGCATCTAAATCTAATCCTAGTAACATATCTTTGTACTTATCCATATCGTAATCTAATTGAGTACTTGTTACTATCATAACCATCATTTCATTAGTTTTGATACCTTTTCTAACAACTAAGTGTCTTAAGTAACCTTTGTGGTCGTTTCCTCTGTAGTATGGTAGCCCTTCCGCTCTGAAGAATTCTTCTGTAGCTGTTAATATTTTTATGAAATCTTGGTCTATTAACATACATCCATCAACAGTAACTATATCTATATGTCTACCTTTTTTGTGCATACCTATAGTTAATGGTCCATCTTTCATTTCGTTTCCGAAAGTGAACTCCATTTTATTTCTGTAGCAAGTGTTGTTTGGACTTCCTTCTATTCCTAAGAACTCAAATCCTGTTATATCATGACTTTCGAATAAGTCTAATATTTGTTGTTTTTTAAGTTCTAATTGTTTTTCATATGGAAGTGATAATATTGTACATCCTCCACATTGTCCAAAGTGTTTACATGCTTGTTCTGTTTCTAATGGAGATTTTTCTAGTACTTCTAATAATTTAACATCTGCTTTTTGGCTATTAGCTTTTTTTACTGATGCTTTTACTTTTTGACCAGTTATTCCGCCCTTCATGTTAACATTTCTTTTTCCTATTATAGTAGAAGAAGTTCCACCGAACTCCATTTTGCCTACTTCAAATTCAATAATTTCTCTTCTTTTCACTAAATTATCCTCCGTCAATATCTTAATTTTCAATATAAACATTTATTTTGAATATATAGTCTTTATTAATCTATATAATTATTGTCTTTTTAAATCATACTTACTAATTATATTAGATTTTTGCCTTTATATCAAAACCTTTATTATGTAAATTTGCTATATTTAAATTTAAGATTAACTTTAGTCTCTTTCTTCTATCATTTTAACTTCTTCATCAGTTAATTCACGATATTCTCCAAGTGCTAAATTCTCATCTAATTTTAATTTACCCATAGATAATCTCTTTAAGTAAATTACTTTCTTATCTACACTTTCGAACATTCTTTTTACTTGATGGAATTTTCCCTCATGTATAGTAAGCTCTATTTCAGATATTTCATCACTTTTAAGTATTACAAGTTCTGCTGGCATAGTTTCGTATCCATCATCTAATGTAACCCCTTTAGCAAAAGCTTTAATATCTTCTTCTGTTACAACACCTTCAATTTTTGCATAATAAGTTTTTGGAACATGCTTTTTAGGTGATAATACTCTATGTGCCAACTGGCCATCATTAGTTAAAACCAAAAGTCCCTCAGTATCTTTATCTAATCTTCCAACTGGGAATGGTTCAAATACTAAATCTTCTTTATCAATTAAATCTAGTACTATTGGGTCCCTTTTATCAAATGTTGCAGAAATATATCCATCTGGTTTATTTAACATTAAATATATAAATTCTTTATATGTTACTTTTTCACCATCAAATATTATTTCATCATTTTCCACATCTACTTGTACTCCTGGATTATTTATAACTTTTCCATTTACTTTTACTAACCCATTTTTACAAATTTTCTTTAATTCACTTCTACTTCCATAGCCTAAATTAGACAGTACTTTATCAATTCTTTGTTTTTTAGACAATGCTTTTCCTCCTTCATTTTGTATATAATATATCTATTTAATCTTTATTAAGTATAGCTTTTTTGATAATTTTACCTCAAAAACGTATATTATATGTATATCTAGTATCTATTTGTTATTAAAATTTTATCAATTTATGTCTATACGTTTTCACCTTTTAAGTATATAATATTATTGATGGGTAAGTCTTGTAAATTTTTAACTATTTTTGAATTTATGGAGGTATAAGATGTTAGTTTCTGCTAAAGAAATGTTAGTAAAAGCAAAAAAAGGAAAATATGCAGTAGGTCAATTTAATATAAACAACTTAGAATGGACAAAAGCTATATTATTAACTGCACAAGAAAATAATTCACCAGTTATATTAGGTGTATCTGAAGGTGCAGGAAAATATATGTGTGGATATAAAACTATAGTTGGAATGGTTGAAGGTATGTTAGAAGAATTAAACATAACTGTTCCAGTTGCTCTTCACTTAGACCACGGTTCTTTTGAAGGTGCAAAAGAAACTATAGCTGCTGGATTCTCTTCAGTAATGTTCGATGGTTCTCACTACGGAATCGAAGAAAATATAGAAAAAACTAAAGAAATAGTTGCTTTAGCTCACTCTAAAGGAATATCTGTTGAAGCAGAAGTTGGTTCTATAGGTGGAGAAGAAGACGGTGTTGTTGGTGCTGGTGAAGTTGCTGATCCTGCTGAGTGTAAAAGAATAGCTGATTTAGGAATAGACTTCTTAGCTGCTGGTATAGGTAATATACACGGTAAATACCCAGAAAATTGGGCTGGATTAAACTTTGAAGTTTTAGGAAAAATAAATGAAGCTACTGGAGATATGCCATTAGTATTACATGGTGGTAGTGGTATACCTGATGAAATGATAAAAGAAGCTATATCTTTAGGTGTTGCTAAAATAAATGTTAATACTGAGTGCCAATTAGTATTTGCTGAAGCAACTCGTAAATATGTTGAAGAAGGAAAAGATCAACAAGGTAAAGGATATGATCCTCGTAAATTATTAGCTCCAGGTTTTGAAGCTATCAAAGCTTGTGTTAAAGAAAAAATGGAATTATTCGGTTCTATAGGACAAGCTTAATTAAACAGTTAAAAATGTTAACGATTATATAAGGGTTGAAGATATTATCTTCAACCCTTTTTATTATTCTAAAACTTGTCTTAAATATTATATAAAGTTAAAATATACTCTAAATCAATAAATGGTTCCTCGGATATAATTAAATCCTGATCAGATTTAATATGATTTAAATATTCTCCAAAAATTGATTTTCTTATTTCGCTCGGTGAAAGTTCACCTTCTATATTAAATAATTCTCTTCCTATACATTCAATACCCATTTTCTTAAGATAATTTTCTATATATGGATTATTTTCTTCCACTACATACAATTTATCTACACTTGATGCAAATTCTATTATTTTTTCACCTGGCATTGGATTTATTATCTTTAAATCTAAATATGAAACTGTCTCACCTAATACTTCCTTTGTATAAAAAGTACATATTCCAGAACAGATAAAACCAACCTTCAAGCTACTATATTCACATTTATTAAAATCATCAAGTTCTGAGATGCTACTGCAAATTTCAAGTTTATTTTCTATACTCATATCAACTTGCTGTGATTTGGAGTTCTTTTGATCATCACATATAACTATTCCAGAGGAACAACCAACTCTTTTAGTCATTCTAAAAAGAACTGGCATTTTATATTCTCTACTAATTTCAAATGCTTTTACTAGCATATTTTTTGTATCCCTGCTAGATCCAGGCTCCATAATCAATAGATTTGATAATTTTGCTACTTCCCTATTATCATTTATATCTTCCTTAGATATCATCCCAGAATCATCGTTTAATATTACTACCAATCCACCTTCTGTTTTTACCTCTATGTTTAAAATATTAGTATCTATTTTATCAGAGAATGTTAGAGTTTTTTTACCTGTATTAGATATATTTATAGCATGTTGTATATTGGCCTTATCATTTATTGATTTTTCTATTTGTAAATCATCCTTAAATTTCTTTATACTTTTAAATAAATCTGTCTTTAGAATGTCGGGATACACACATACAACTTCCACACCTGCTTCATATATTCCCCTTGCAATAGATTCGTTCCCAGTTAAAAATTTTTTCATATTATTTACCCCTTAATTTGTAAATTTATTTTAAATTATATCATTTTTGATACATTTTAAACTTAAATACTATTTTAAATATATAATTCCATTTTTACAATTTTATATAAATTAAAAAACGAACCTTTGGATCCTAATAACCTTGTACAAGTACAAAATTATTATTAACCGAAGATTCGTAAATTCTTTTTATTTATAAAATTTTAAGCATTTTAACTGTAGAATTTAGATGCCCCTACTAATTGTCTCTTAGAAACAATCTTTGCAAGATTTTTTAAAGAGGCGATTTTAATATCTTCAAAGCTTACTAAAAATACAAATTTAAAATCAGTAAATTCTTCATTTATATTATATATATCAAAATAACATTTTATATTATCCATACAATAAATATCTTGAAGTTCCTCTTCTATTTCATCTGTAGTATCTTTTAAGAAACGTCTAACATCATCAAACATTATTTCAAAAAATGATTCGTCAACTGATTCTCCTAACTCTTCAATAGCCTCTATTATTTCTTCTTTTGAAAATACTCCCTCTGATAATTCACAGTCAAATACCATTATATTATCTTGATTTATTGAATTAGATATATCTTGTAAATAACCAATATCTTGGCGTGCATCAAGAATATCTTTTACCTCTTTACTATTTACGTGAAAGCTACCTTTTCTGTTTTTTAATTTTAATTCTATCATTAAACTTCGCCTCCTCTCAGCAAGCTAACTTAATTATAGTCTATCAATAACACTTCTAATTTCTTTCCAAGAAGAAACTCTAATAATGTTTTTATGATTTATGTCTTTATTATAATTACAGTCAATTAATATTACTTTTATTCCCCCCTCTGCCAAGTTTAAGGCGTTCATAGGATGGTCTTCTATAAAAATATCACATTTTAGCTCTTTTGCTTTGTTAAGTTTTTTATCTGTTCCAAGTAAATAAAGAGGCACATACGATAATTGCTGTTTTTTAAGCCAATTTAATGTTATTTCTTCTAAAGCAGAATTTCTTGCTGTTACAAAGAACAAGTTATTCTCTTTATATAATTCATCAACTACTTCTTTAGCTCCTTCAACAACATGTGCTTCTGAATATGAATTTAAATAATTTGAATGAAGTTTATCTAACATACCTTCGAAAGTATCTCCATATAACTCAGCCCAATATACTGTTGTATAATCTTCTTCAGTCAAATTTTTCTTATAAATACTGTTTAGATACGGTAGATAATGATATGGACTTGTAATCGTTCCATCAATATCAATACATATATTTAAATTTTTCATAGTCTTTCTCCTGTTTTTAAGAATTCATTATACCATATACTCTAGTATAATTCAAAAATATACGTATAGCTATATCTTATTGAAATTTTAACATATAATAACTCTTTCCGCATAAAAAATAAGATAACAATTGTATATTTAATTTACAATTGTTATCTTATTTTTAATTGTATTTTATTTATTTTTAATTTCCTTTTCTAACTTGGTAATTTCTTTTTTATATTGATCTATTTTCTTATCTGATTCTTTTATATATTTTTTTATATTTGAAATACAAGTAATATCTTTATCATTTACAACCTTATATGTTTCTTCTACTGCTTTGTATTTTAATTCATAAGCTTCCTTCATATATTCTGTGCAATCTTTTAATACTTGTGTATAGTCTGACTCTGATAGTTCTGGTGTTTCCATTTCATCATACATTTCTACTACTCTATCACACATATATTTAGCTTTTTCTATATCTTTTTTAACTTTATCCAAATCTTCTAAAGAAGTTTTTACATTAGTTGAATAATCTACACATTCTTTTATTGGATTTAAAGCAATATCTTCTATATCTCTTACATATGTTTTATATTGTTTTATTTTATATAAATCTTCTTCTACATGATTTGTATCCAAACTTGATGTGTATATGTCTCTGTAGTTCATAACCATTGAATGATTCTCATCATTTTCTATTTGTTTTATGCCACTAATATACATATTGCTTATCACTATTGTTGTTGCAAGCACTACATAAGTACATGCATAAATACATGCTCTACTAAATTTTTTATAGTTTTTAAATAAAACTATTAAAGGTATCAAATAAAAAAATATAAATACTAATATCCATCTCATAAGCACAATCTCCTTTTCCGCACTAAAACTAAACACTCATTATAATGTATTTTTAGTATTTACATTTTTTATAAATATTAATCAATAAATAAGAAATTCTTTGTTATAAAAACATATTTTCTCAAATTATCTTCTAATCAAGAACTTTAATTAATTTAAAATCAAGATAATCACTTGATGCAAGTACATATTCTATTCCATTTCTAACACCTTTAAGTCCCATTCCGAATGAGTCTTTTCCATGTAAATGACCATAAATCACTTTTTTTACACTATATTTCTCGTATAACTTTGTAAACTCAGATTCTTCTAGTTGATCATTTGTAGGTGGATAATGAGTTATAACAATTAAGTTATTGTATCCATTTTGTATTGCAGACTGTATCGACATCTCTAATCTCAATACTTCTCTTTTATATATTTTCATGTCATTGCTGTCAAATTTTACTTGATTAGGACAAAGCCATCCCCTACTTCCACATATAGCATAATCCCCATATGTAAAGTATCCATTCTGTATAAAATTCATATCATCGCCTTCATATACAGCATTTATTTTTGAAAGAGATGACCACCAATAATCATGATTTCCTTTTATAAAAATCTTCTTCCCTGGAAGCGACTCGATTATATCTAAGTCAGCCTTAGCTTCATTTAGATTCATAGCCCATGAAGTATCTCCAAGTACTAATACTGTATCATCATCTTCCACTGTTTCATTCCAGTTATTGACTATCTTTCTCTCATGATTGTCCCAATTATCACCGAATATATTCATAGGTTTAGGATTTTCCGTTGAAAAATGTAAGTCACCTATTGCATATAATCCCATAAATTCATCTCCTCTCGCAAACATCTTATTTTACGATAACCTCATCACTATTAGTATTTTCCAAATATTATTATTTTTTATACGTTATAATTTAAAAGCTGCCTCAAAATTTAAGACAGCGTAAAATTATTTTTCTATTCTGTGTGTTTTAAAGTCCTCTAAAATATAATCTATTTCCTCTTTAAGTGCAACTATTTCATCGATATCTCTTTCACTATCTATCTTATCAAGTCTCCTCTGATATTTAATAGCGCTACTAATTTCCCCTAAATTATATAGTTCCTGTATTTTCTTCAGTACATCCTTTAAAGTTACAGATTTAGCTTGATACATAACCTGAGCCTTCATTATGTCTTCCCTGATTTCACTCATTTCTTCGTCCAATAAAAATGCCGCATCGGCTGCTTTTCTAAGTCTTAATGCCACATTTTCAGGTATGTAATGCTCATATTTATATTTTAAAGAATGTTCTATAGTTGCCCAGAAGTTCATAGCAAGAGTTCTTATTTGTATTTCACAATGTATCTCCTTTGAACCTGCAATTGAATTTATAGGATATTTTATTATTAAATGATAACTTCTATATCCACTTTCTTTAAAATTAGTTATATAATCTTTTTCATTTATAACAGTCATGTCTGTTCTATTTTTTATTAATTCAACAATTGTGTATATATCTTCAACAAACTGGCACATTATTCTTATACCAGCGATATCCTCTATTTCACCTTCTATATCATTAGTATCTAATCTATTAGCCTTAGATATTATAGAAGAAATCTTTTTAGTTCTCCCAGTAACAAATTCAATAGGAGAATATTCACCCTTAGTCAAAAATTCTTTTCTTATATTTTTAAATTTTACCTTAAGTTCTTCAACTGCATGTTGATAAGGAGCTAATATTTCATCCCACTTTTCGTAATTCATATTATTCACCTTTCGTCAAATAAATTAACAATCATCATTATTTTACCATAATTTATTTTATTTTTGTATAATAAAGCAAGTCAGAGTCTTGTAGTGTATAATCAATATCATCCAAATCGGCTAAATAACTTATACATGATACTAATGAAGCTCTAAAAAAATAGTATTCTTTGTAATTATAGGTTAATTCATTTTCTTTTATTATTTTTCTCAATAAAGTTTCTATATTCATAGGCACTTTAAGATTTTGTTTTATCTGATTTAAATATTTATATACTGCTTGTCTATGTTTTTCCATTAAAAGTATAGCCTCATTTTTATCTAAAACTTTTCTTCCATGACCTAATACTAGAGAATTAAATTCTAAGTATTTAATTCTATCTAATGATTTTAAATATTCCTCTATATCTTGTAAAAATAAAAAATCATATTTACTTAGAACGTCCTCACTAACTAATAAATCTCCAACAAATAACACATTATCTTTTGTTAATATACCAACACTTGCTAGAGTATGTCCCTTTAAATTTATAATTTTAAAGTCTACATTATTTTTATTTAAAGTTCCTTCATCTATTATCGTGTCAACATGTATTTTTTCTAAATCTCTATGAAAAAGCTTTGATGTCAAAAATTTATTATGTCTCCCACCTAAGATGAAATCTGAAAATAACTCTGGTCTTTCCATAAAAAGCTTAGCATTTTCTGAAGCCATAATCTCTACTTCAGGGTATGCGTGTTTAATTTGTGTGCAGGCACCAACATGGTCTTCATGTTCATGTGTATTTACTATATATTTTGGTATTATTTTTTCATTTTCAAACATTTTAATCATATTTTTAGGTCTTAAACCACTAAGACCCGGATCAATTAATAATGCTTCATTATTTTCAAATAAATACACTCCTGTATTTGTACCACCTTTTATAAAGTATGTATTTCCAAATACCTTCTGTAATTTCATAAAAGTACACCCCTTGTATAAATTTAAATTTCATTAAACTCCTTATATATTATACCATGTATATTTTTCTTATTTATGAACTATTTAGGGCTTATATTATATAATTCGCTTATTTAAGTACATATTTTATAAGTCTTTATTTATTTAATGATGACTGGATTTATCTTATTTTTAATACCATTTAGTAAGTAAAATTCTTTTTATTCTATTTATAACGTTTATATTTTTTTCTTTTGTTATCCTAATTTTAACTTTATATGCAAAGTCAGAATACAACATACTCTCTATAAAATACTCTACTATACCTCTATCTTTATATGGTATATTTATTAATTCATTTCCTAAAATTCTAGCATCTAAGTTCATTATTTTATCTTCAAAGTTAAGTCTCTCTTTTTTAGATAAATAATCCTTCTCTGGTTTAAATTTTTCACAGTATTTTATTGAGAAATTTAAAACTTCATCACTTATATCTACACCATATAATTTTTTCATGTCATTCTTATAATTCATATTTTGTTCTATTACTCTATTTAAGTTAGCATTATATTCGTCTTTTTTCCAATGCCCAAATAATCTACAGTTAAGCGGTCTAACTTCATATATTAAACATCTATTATTTTCATCTCTAAATGGACATGAATTTTTCTTCATTAATTCCATAAAATAATAATCAACTATTCTCTCGATAGATTCTTTTCTAAGCTCATCTTTGTCTGCTAAATATCTATATATGTTTAAAAACTCTATTAAATTAATACCAACCGACTCCATGCAGCAGTTTCCGCACCCACTGCAATCACCTTTTGGTAATGTAGCGTATATTTCATTTAATTTTTCAAAATAACCATTTTTCTCACAGAACGCAATACTTTCTAGTATTTGTTGTCTTTTTATACTAGCCATAATTTTCTCCTCTTGTTATAATTATTTAGTTAATACAAAAACTTATTATAACATATTTTTGAATATAAATTAGGAGGTATATATATGAACAGATATACTAAAATTATTAATATGATGGAAAGTTATTTCACTAAGGATTTTGAAAAAACTAAAAAAGGATTTACTAAAGTAAGAGAAGTAAAAGAAGAAACAGTAAGAAAAGCCTTCTTAAAAGGAAACTGTGAAGTTTTAGTAATACTTGAAGATTCTGATAGAGAAATATTAATCGATGATTTCTCTCCTGATGAAGATATAAAAAAATACTTAGGAGCATCTTTTATAAACCCAAGAAGATAGTAATCTCTACATTACAAAATAATTACTTTATAATATAAAATAAACACAAACCAAAAGAGCTGACTTCAATAATTTTATCGTTGTCAGCTCTTTTGATTTTAATTTCATGAAAAACTATGTATTTATTTTTATCGCAGATTAAAATACTGTGTCACACAATCCACAATATGCATCTACTGGACTTACCCCTGTAAATTCAGAACGTCCTAACATTTTTTCTACTAATAGTTTTAATGTATAGTCCTTACTGTCGTATGTATTTATATAAGTTTGAACTTGAGGAACATCAGCTAAATGGAATGGTGATAATACTGATACAAATATAGTTGGTATTTCATGTACATAGAATGGCATATCTGGAGTTCCTTTTGCCATAGTCCACTCTATACGTTGATGAGTATTTGCACCTACATTAGCTACATTTATTATTAAGTCATATTTTCCTGTTAATTCTGCAATTGGACGTTTTTGTGAATAAACATCTAATAACTTCATAAGAATTTGTTCTTTTGGAAGTTTCATTATTTTTTCCATAGCAGATTCATATATTTCAACTTCAAATCCTTCTTGTTCTAATAATTCTTTTATTTCTTCTATTGGAGTTTTCTTTCCTCCGCCCATTAATTCTGATATACCATTCGCTATTCCTTTAACATTTACAAGTAATACTCTTTTATGTTTTTCTGGGCTTATTGGAAATATATTTTCTTCATTTTTAACTAATGTTATAGATTTATCTGATATTTCTTTTGCTATCTCTTTGTAGCTATCTAAACCTATTTTAGCCATAGCTTCTTCTTTTGGTTGAAGAATTTCTGTTTTTGGTTTATTGTGAAGTCCTAAAGCAGCTTTTGTTCCTAATATTCTAGTTAAAGCTTCCTCTAATCTTTCATCAGTTATTATTCCCTTTCTATACCCTTCTATCATCCATTCAAAATCTTCTTCTGGATCATTGAAGAATAAGAACATATCACTACCTGCTGCTATTGCAGTCGGTAACATTTCACTACGTTTCATTGATGAAGTCATAGCAACCATATGAGATGCGTCAGTTACAACTAAACCATTGAATCCCATTTTTCCTCTTAATAAATCTGTTAATATATATTTATTTAATGTTGCTGGCATTAATAATTCTTTTTTAGTTGCATTTGGATTAAAGTAACGTACATACTCTGGTAAGGCTATATGTCCTGCCATTATTGATGGAATACCTGCATCTATTAATCCGCCATATACTTTTCCGAATGTTTCATCCCATTCTTCTGGTGAAAGTGTATTTGGTGCAAAAGATAAGTGTTGGTCTCTTTCATCTATACCATCCCCAGGGAAATGTTTAGCCGCTGGTGCAACTCCATTTTCCATCATACCTCTCATAAATTCTAATGATAATTCTAAAGTTTTGTCAGCATCTTTTGAAAATCCTCTATTTGTTGTTATAGGATTTCTCCAGTTTATCATTAAGTCTACTACTGGCGCAAAACTCCAGTTACATCCAATTGCTGCAGATTCAATTGCAGAAATTTTACCTAATTCATAAGCATACTCTTTGTTATCTGCTGCACCTACTTTTATTCCAGCAGCTATATAAGTTCCATCTAAACAAGCTCCATTTCCGCCACCTTCTGTATTTGCAGCTATTAATAGAGGTATTTTACTATTTTCTTGAAGTATTTTATTTTGGTCATATACTTGATCAGACATTGCAGGGTTATAACGAACTCCCCCAATATTATAATTATCTAATACACTTTTTAAATAATCTTCTTCACGACTAGACCCCATGTTAACAAATAATTGTCCTATTTTTTCTTCTATTGTCATATTTGCGATAGTGTCTTTTACCCATTTTATACCTTGTTCATCAAGGTTATATGGTTTTTCTTTTAAATTTACCATTATGTTTCCATCCTTCATTTATTTCTATATTTCTATTTTATATTCATTCTATTTCACTCTCGCCCAAAAACATGTTGAACGAGTTTATTTTAAAATTTATTGCGCATTTTCACGACGAGATTTTAACTCTGCTGTTACCTCATCTACTACTTTTTTACTTAATGGGAATGTAAATAACATTACTAATAAAACTCCTAAGTATATAAGTCCTGGTATTAATATATTCACATCATATACTCTATTTATTACTTCTGCTGTTTGAACAGTTGCTGCTGATTGATATCCAATTAAAGCTAATACAAATCCACCAAGTCCTGTTGCTAATGCTTGTCCAACTTTTCTAAAGAATGAATAGATTGCATATACTGTAGCATCATCTCTTTTTCCATTTTTCATTTCTTGATAATCACACACATCTGTTAAATATGCCCAAGAATACATACTATATATTCCGAATCCTATACCATTTACAAACATTAATGCATAATATGTTGTTATATTTGTAACTCTCATAAAGTAAAGAGCAATTAATGTTATAGTTGCTAATGCTAAACCAACACACCCAACTTCTTTTTTACCGTATTTTTGTGCTAATTTAGAAGCAAATATTGAACTCCCTGCCATAGCAGCTGTATTTACAAGTGTCGCAAGCATCATTGCTTTTGCGTTTCTAAAATAGTCAATAAATAAGTAACTACGTAATGCTGTTGTCATTGTTGAAGCTACTAATACTAATGTAGTTGAAAGTATTAAAGAAACTAATGCTTTATTTTTAACTAAACTTTTCATTAATCCAAAGAAACTTTGTTTTGGTACATTTTCTTGTTTTTGTGATACATCAACTTTTACACGTTCAGTACTTAAACTGTAGCAAAGTAAGTGACATATTAATCCAAGTACTGAAAATACTATACCTACTATTGTAAATCTTTCCGCTACAACTACTTGATTACCAAGTTTATCAGTTGCATATAAGAACATTGGTGCTATCATATTTATTGCTAATCCTGCACATAAAGCCCCCATAGTACGGAACGTAGATAAAGATGCTCTATCTTTTGCTTCTGGACTTATTACTGAAGCCATTGATCCATAAGGTATATTTATTCCTGTATAACAAAAACTTCCCCAAACTATATAAGTAACTGCTATATAAGCTATTTTTGCTGTCATACTCCAATCTTTAATAAAATGCATCCATATAAGTGCATTAGATATTGCTATCGGAAAACTCATTCTTAAAATCCAAGGACGATACTTTCCTGCTTTAGTTGGTTTTGCTGTATCAACGATTCTACCCATACCTACATCTGTAAAAGCATCTATGAATTTAGATAACATGAATATAGTCCCTACTACACCACCATTTATTCCTAAAACCTTTGTACAAAATACTAATAAGAAACTACTTACAAATAAGAATGAAAAGTCATTTCCGAAATCTCCAAATAAGTAGGCAACTTTATCTCTTAGACCAAATGGCCTCTGTTGCACTTCTTCATATTGATTAATTTTTTCCGCCGTATTGTTAGCTATCATTTAATACTCTCCTTTTTTAATATATTTTTTATTATTATATAATTGCTATTTTGTGTTATATAATTAACACTTTACATTGAAACGTTTTCTTGATTTTATTTCTTTATCAAATAAACGTTTTCTTTTTGTCATTTAATGTAATTTAAGCCATAAATAATTAATTTTGTTTCGATAAAGTACTTTATATTCACCACTTGTTAAAAATTATACAGGAATATGTTGGATGTATGTTATAATAATTTAAAGGTTAATTTGTCTATTTTTTAGGTATATTCTTATAAAATATCGACATTAAATAAGGAGAGACACATGCTAAAAACAACTTTTAATTATAATGAGTTCTATAATCTAATGACATCTATATTAAATAGCTCATTAAATTTACCTACTATGAAACTTAATGAGACCGATAAATTTATCAATCATCCATATTCTAAATTTAGAAAAATTATTTGGCCAGATTACAATATTTTTAATAACCAAGATATTAATAATTTATATAGAACTGATAATGGTTACTTAAAAGTAATAAAAAGTTCTATGAAGTTTGTATCAATAGTTTTAACAATGCCTAAAGAAATCTCTGATGATATATTACTTTTAGGGCCATTTTTAGAAATGCCACCAACTGATAGCTTTATTGAAACCTTAATGAAAGAAAATAATTTAGATGAAAGCATTCGCAATACTATTTTCACTTATTATAAATCTCTACCAATAGTTAATTCTATTAATGTTATATCAACCTTAAACGCAATCTTAAGTTCATTTTTAATAGGTTATAATAACTCCCATATATGCCATGTTAACTTTGATGAGAAAAAACTCAAAAAAATAGATTATATAAATAGAGATGACTCAGAGTTTAATAATGAATATTATAAAAAATATAGGGAGTACCTGTCTAATATATCAAATTGTGTTAGTATAGGAAAATTCGATGAAGCTAAAGAATATCTAAAATTATATATACAATTGACAGGATTTTTTAAAGAACACTCTATTGATCAAATTAAACATAATTTATATACACTAAATTCAAGATTAGAATCTTCATTATTGAAAACATCTATTCCTGGAAGCCATGTATATCTACTATATAAAAAAATTGAGGTACAGATAAAAAATGAAGATAATCTATCTACTCTAGAGAAACTTCCTTATAAAATCCTCAAAAAATACTGTCTTCTGAGTACTAATTATAATCTAAAAAGTTACTCTCTTACAGTGCGTAATGCAATAGAATACATAAATTTAAACTTAAACATGGAATTGTCTTTATCTAGTGTGTCAGAAATATTAGATAAAAATCCATCCTTTTTATCTAACCAATTTAAAAAGGAAACAGGAAAAACAATTACAAAATATATACAAGAAACCCGTATTGAAAAAGCAATAAATTTATTAACTACTACAGAACTAAGTATTCAAGAAATATCTGAAACAGTTGGTATACATGATTTAAGCTGGTTTTCAAAATTATTTAAAAATATCGTAGGAGTTTCACCTAGCCAATATAGAGCTACTGAATTTAGTTAATATAATATAAGATAAGATAAACAAGCCATCTGCAATCAGATGGCTCTTTTGAAATAAATATAATTTTTATAATAAAAGAAGGATGTATAATCACTATTATACATCCTTCTTATATTTATACTTTATTATTTTACAAAGTGTACTGCTCCAGTTATTCCACTATAGTTACTTGAGAAGTAGTTAGTAAATTCGCTTATTGATTTAACTATCATACTACCTTCTGGTTGTCCATTATAATTATAGTTATCAGAATAATATACTTTTCCATCTTTTATAGCATGTATAAATAAAACATGTCCTACAGTACTAGTTGATCTATAACTTCTTGGGAAAGTAACAACTACGTTGTATACGTCTTTTCCACCATTAGCATTTACTAAGTTTGTAAGGCAATTTACACCTGCATATTTCTTTTGAGTATATCCAGTACGAGTTTTTCCGTTAGTTGTTAATTTTGAATACCATTGGCTACCATTCCAGTATGTATCTGGTGTTTGATATATGTTTAATGCTTTAAGTTGTGAATAAACATATAAAGAACATTGTTTTGAGAAATTAGTTCTCCCTGTCATTGCTTTAGCTTGTGCATATGTAGAAGCTATTTGACTTTTTATTTGGCTAACTGTTTTAGTAGCTGTTGTTGTATTATTAGTAGTTCCTGTTGAAGTTGATTCTGATGTTGAACCACTTGAAGTTGTTCCAGTTGATACATATGTTTTACTTACCCATCCGTATCCACCGTTGTAGCTTATTTTATACCATCCATTGCTTTCTCCATATATAGTAACCACTTTACCTTTACTTAAAACTCCTAATATACTATATGATGTTGATGCTCCACTTCTAACATTTAATGAATTAGCTGTTATTGTTCCTGTTTTTGAACTTTGTGCAGTCCCTGCTGAAGTTGAGCCTGATGTTGAACTATCTGAGCTTGATGAGATATATTTTCCACTAACCCATCCATCATTGCCCTTGTAGCTTATTTTATGCCATCCATTTTGAGTATCTTTTATTTCAACTTTATTTCCTTTACTTACTGTTCCTAGAATGCTGTGTGATGTTGATGCACCACTTCTAACATTTAATGAATCAGCTGTTACAGTTCCGCAACTTGCCGCACTAACAGGAGTTGTTACTCCTAACATAGTGATTACTGCTCCTATAATAGCTGTAGTTTTAACAAATTTCTTTAACATAAATTATTTTCCTCCTAAATTCTTTTTTATTAAGAAAATCTTTATTATAAATACTTTTCATTATAAATAATTTTGATGTTGATTTCCTTAAAACCTGTTTCTTAAAACTCATTTAAGTAATTTCTATATTTTAAAATTTTTGTTGTTTTTTTCCTTGTCATATATATATCATATTACATTTTCGTAATCTTTTAAACCTTTTTTTGAAAAAAAGTTACATATTTGTTACTTTTTTGAATTCAGTTTTTGAATTATTTTTGTTAAAACCTAGTAATTTCAATGTGTTTGATATTTTTCTATTTTGTAATTTTTTTCTAAATATATTTTTTTATTTTTAATGTATATAATCTATAAATTTGCACAATAATACTATTGTAATTTAAATATTTAACTCAATCTCCCCCAATTTAATTGAGCTTTCATTCCCCCAAATGAAAGCTCTTATTTTTTATAAGATTTATAAATAAATATAAACCAAATATGCTTGATAAAATTTATTCTTATATGATAATTTAAATACTAATACTATATAAAATTGGAGGCTGTCATGATTCAAATAGGAAAAATAAATTTAGATTGTGATTTTGAATGTAGAACAATCCGAGAAGAAGATGATGATTTAGATATATATGTAGATGTAAATTATAGATGTCTTGATATAGACCTTGGTGATAATAACTTCTTTAACTCTAGAATTCAATTTCCATTTGTAAGATCTGTACTACTTAGAATAAATAAAAATATGGAAACTATTACTGTTCATTTAATGAGAGATATTGATTTATTCTCAGCATTCGCTAATTTCGAATTAGATTTAACCAATCAAGTTCTTTGTATAAAAAATGAATATGAAAAAGTAATCATGTCTAAAATCATAATAGATAAATAATTTATCAAAATATAAGAGGGCTCTAGCTTGCCCGCTTATATTTTTGCAGATTCAAATTTATATTTATTATATTATCTATGTTAATATCATTATTTATTGTATAATAAGTATTGCATTATAACAAATATCATACTTAATTTATACATTATTTTTTTTATATGAACAAATATATATGCCTATTTGTTATAATAAGTTTATTAATGATATATTTTTGAGGATTATCTTAATCCTTAGTCAAAATAAGAATATATTTTTATTATTTTTTAGATAGTTGAAAGGAGTTATTTATATGAGTTTATTAGTTTTTGGACATAAAAATCCAGATACAGATAGTATATGCTCTGCTATTTCATTAGCATACTTAAAAAACCAATTAGGAGTTGAAGCTACTCCTTACGCTTTAGGAGAAGTAAGAAAAGAAGCTAAATATGCTTTAGATTATTTCGGTGTTAAAGCCCCTAAAGTTCTTGAAGACGTTAAAATACAAGTTAAAGATTTAAGCTACGATAAAGTTAAACCTTTAAAACCTAGCGATTCTGTTTTAAATGCTTACAATATAATGATAGAAAAAGGAACTAAAACTTTACCAGTAGTTTCTACTGATGGGAAATTCGAAGGTATAATAACAATGGTAGAAATAGCTAAAAGCTTAATGTACCAACACTTCAGAAAAGTTAATATTCCTCTAGAAAATGTTTGTGATAACTTAAAAGGTGAAGTATTAGTAAAATGTGGGGATTCTTTCAGCGGTAGAGTAACTACTTTATCTTATGGAATAGAAGAAATAATGAATCTTTTAGGTGAAGGTGACATAGCTATAGTTGGTAACAGATACGATATAATCGAATATGCTATAGATACTAAAGTCGCATTATTAATATTAACAGGTAAAGCACAACTTAACGATGAACTAACAGCATTAGCAAAAGCTAACGGTGTTACTGTTATATCTGTTGATTGTGATACATACACTGCATCAAATTTAATAAACCAATGTGCAGAAATAGAAGAAATAGTAACTAAAGAAAATTTAGTTTTATTCAATGAAAATGATTATGCTGATGATGTAAAAGAAACTATGTTAAATACAAACTTCAGAGCTTATCCGGTTGTTGATAACGATGGACAATTCTTAGGATTAGTTTCTAGAAAACATTTATTAAACCCAACTAAAAAGAATGTAGTATTAGTTGACCACAATGAGTTTGCTCAAAGTGCTGACGGTATAGAACAAGCAAATATAGTTGAAATAGTTGACCACCATAAAGTAGGTAACATATCTACTGATTTACCAATATCAATTAGGGTATCTCCAGTTGGATGTTGTTCTACTATAATATACAACTTATACAAAGAAAATAAAGTAGAAGTTCCTAAACATATAGCTGGTTTATTATTATCTGCAATATTATCAGATACATTAATATTCAAATCACCAACTACTACTGAATTAGATAAAAAAGCAGTTTTAGAATTAGCAGAAATAGCTGGTGTTGATTATGAAGCTTATGGAATGGACATGTTCAAAGCTGGTACTTCTTTAGATGAGTTCTCTATAGAAGAAATAGTAAACATGGACTTCAAAGAATTCAACATGAGTGGAAATAAAGTTGGTATAGGACAAGTTATGACTTTAGATATAGATTCTATATTAAACAAAAAAGATGAATACTTATCTTATATAAATAGCACTGATTATGATATGTTAGTATTAGCTATAACTGATATAATAAAAGAAGGTTCTTACTTATTATACAAAGCTAATGATTCAGTAATATCTGAAGCATTCAACGTTGATGCTGACCAAGGTGTATTTGCTGAAGGTGTAGTTTCTAGAAAGAAACAATTAGTACCTAACTTAACTAATGCAGTTAAAAATATGTAGTAAAATATCTTACTTAGATATTTATAATAAATAAAAAATGAGCGCATAAGATAGATAAATCTTCTATTCTATGTGCTCATTTTTTTATTAAAACTAATTAATAAAATTACTATATTTTAATATTATTATCATTTTTTATTCTATATCAATCTTATAATTTTTATTATAATAAATTTCATCTTCTTCTGTAATTTCTCGATGTACTTTACAAGGATTCCCAAATGCAACTAAATTTGATGGTATGTCTCTATTAACCACACTCCCTGCACCAATTACTGAGTTATCACCAATAGTAACTCCCGGTAGCACAACAGAATTTGCACCAATCCATACTCTATTTCCAATTTTAACAGGTAAATTATACTGTGTACCTTTTTCCCTCAAATTTGGAGAGATTGGATGTGTAGCAGAACACAAAATTACATTGGGTGCTATCATGACATTGTCCCCTATTATGATTTCACCATCATCTACAAGCATTAAATTGTAGTTTGAGTAAAAGTGATTACCTATATGTACATTTTTTCCTCCCCAGTTAGCATAAAATGGTGTTTCAATATAACAATCTTCCCCTATTTCAAAAAACATTTCTTTTAATAATTTTTGTTTTTCTTTTTGTTGGCTTGGCCTCAAATTATTATAATCATATACCATGTCTAGATGTTTTAATTGTTCCTCAACTAAACGCTCATCCTCACAACAATATAATTTTCCATTTTGCATTCTATATCTTATTTCATCTAAATTCATATATCCCCCTATTTATCTTTTTTAATTATTATAGTAGTACAAAGCAAGAAAAGCTACCGCGAATATATTCGCAATAGCTTTTCTTATATTTACAGTTTATATTTTGCCTTGTCACTCAGGTGTGTGTTATGTGTTTTGTGTTTTTGTGTTTTTGTGTTTTTAAGACTCTTTAAAAAATATTTTAAATGAAGTTTGAAAAAATGTAAATAGTATTTTATTGTCAAAATTAATTATAATTACATTTTTTCAACTTCTGGATATTCAACTCCAAAAGTTTCTACTGTCATAGATTTTATTCTTTGATCTTCAAGTGGTTTATCCATTCTGTTTACTCTAACTGATGCTATTTTATCAACAACATCTAATCCTTCTATTACTCTACCGAATGCAGCATATTCTCCATCTAAGTGTGGAGCTCTTTGATGCATTATAAAGAATTGAGAACCTGCACTATTTGGTTGCATAGTTCTAGCCATTGATAAAACACCTTTTTCATGTTTTAAGTTATTTGTGAATCCATTGCTTGCAAATTCTCCAGCTATAGAGTATCCTGGTCCACCCATTCCGTTTCCATTAGGGCATCCACCTTGTATCATAAATCCTTTTATAACTCTGTGGAATATTATTCCATCATAGTATCCACTTTTTACTAAGCTTATAAAGTTGTTTACTGTATTAGGAGCTATATGTGGGTATAATTCCGCTACCATTTTATCTCCGTTTTCCATTTCTATAGTAACTATAGGGTTTTTATTTTCCATGTTGATTTCTTCCTTTCATTTGTTAATTTTCATATCTTATTATATAACATTTTATTGAAAAATAAATCTTAAATTTATCCATTTTACCTTATAATAAATTTTCTTTTTTAAGCTGGTATGAACAAATCCATCTATTGTTATAATTAAATTTTCAACAAGTCTAGATTGAATTTTGAACCTATTTCATAACCTTCTTTATATAATTTTGAACAAAATTCTGTCGAAAAATTCAATAATTCTTTATTGTCTATAGGCTTCTCTGGGGATATGATTATAACTTTATTTCTATCAATTTTTGATATAACATTTTGGGGCAATTTAAAATTATGCCTTGTGGATATTATTAGTATCTTATCCACATTATCCTCAATTAATGGATCTATATATGTATTTCGTGCCATTCCCCCATCTAAATTAAATCCATCAAATTTTCCCTCTTCTATATATTGTTTCACTTCTTGCATCGAAAATAGTCCTTTTCCTTGGTTATACGGCAATGCACAGCTATATTTTATATAATTCACCCTATTTTTATGGTCAAATTTCGATATATCTACAATAATTTCCTTACCAACTTTATTCCTAACTTGAAGGTAGTTAATATAAAAACTCGAATTTTCTCGAATTTTGTAGTTTTTTAGTTCGTATAATTTTTTTATATCCTCACTATTATCAATAATATTATCAACAGATTTGAAACGTTTTCCTTTGTTATTTTGACCACTTATCCACACTTTTTTCATTTTATCCACATTTTCTGTGTATAAGTAGTAACCATTAATTGCTCCTATCGATGTACACGCATATGAATCATATTTTTTAATACCCCTATGATATAGTGATTCCAATACTCCAGCTTGAAATGCTCCCTTTGCACCTCCACCTGGTAGGCATACCCCTAATCTCATGTTTTTTCCCCCTATCTTAATTCATAAACTTATTTTTTAACTAATAAATTTAAGGGATGATTTATTAACATCATCCCTTAAATTCCTTATTCTTTAATTAAATCTATTGTAGTATATTCCTTGTTTATTGTCTTAATCCCTTGGTTGTCAAATGCTATCGTAACATCTGGACCTTTTAAAGCTACTACTGTACCTGTTCCGAATTTTGGATGATGTACTTTGCTTCCCAATTTTATATTATCAATATCTGATATATCAGTTTTTTCTTTTATTGTTGCTTGTGCTTTTTTCGCCATTTCTGCCTTATTAACTGAATTCATATATTTCTTAGTATATTTATCAAGCATATTATAACTTGCTTTTGAATATGGTATTTCTTTTTGAACTCTATTAAGTCTTTCTATACAATCATCTGGTAATTCCTCGATAAATCTAGATGCAACAGAATGATTAGTTCTTCCGTATAAAGTTCTCTTTCCAGTCATAGTCATAAATAACTCTTCTTTTGCTCTAGTTATACCAACATAGCAAAGTCTTCTCTCTTCTTCAATTTGAGTATCTTGCATAGATGCAATTGCCCTTGCTATAGGGAATAGTTTTTCTTCCATTCCAGTTAAAAATACAACAGGGAATTCTAGTCCTTTTGCAGAATGTATAGTCATTAATGAAACTCTATCAGCATGTTCTTCCTCTTCATTTGGCTCAGATGTTAATGCTACATTTGTTAAGAAAGATTCTAAACTCACATCTTCATTCTTGCTTTCAAACTCCATAGCAACAGATATAAATTCTTTTAAGTTTTCTATTCTATCTTGTGATTCTTCACTCTTGTCTTTTTCTAATTCATCTAGATATCCTGTTATATCCATGACCTTTTCTATCATTTTACTTGCAGGATATATTTCTTTTAAACTTCTAAAAGTAGACATCATATCTACAAACTCATTTATACTCGCTTTTGCTTTTCTTGATATATCTGAGTTTCCATCAATATCTATTAATACTGAATATAAACTTTCTTCTTTTAAGCTGGCTCTATCTTCTATTTTTTCTATAGTTCTAAGCCCAATACCTCTTCTCGGCACATTTATAATTCTTTTTAGAGATATATCATCTTGTGGATTTTGGATTACTCTTAAATAAGCTACCATATCCTTTATCTCTTTTCTTTCATAGAACTTTGTTCCACCATAAATATTATATGGAATTTGGCTTCTGTTTAATGCATCTTCTACTGGTCTTGCTTGAGCATTTGCTCTATATAAAACAGCAAAATCTCTGTATTGTCTTGCCCCAGATCTAACCATCGCCGAAATTGTATTAGCAACAAATTCTGCTTCATCAACTTCAGTTTCCGCAAGTTGAATTTTTATTAATTCTCCTTCTTTCTTTTCACTCCAAAGTCTCTTTCTTTTTCTCTCTATATTGTTTTTAATTAGATAGTTTGCTGCATCAAGTATAATTTGAGTTGATCTATAGTTTTGTTCTAGTTTTATTACATGAACATCATCATAATCTCTTTCAAATTCAAGTATATTCCTTATATCTGCACCTCTCCATCCGTATATACTTTGGTCATCGTCTCCAACTACACAGATGTTTTGGTGTCCTTGTGCAAGTAATCTGACAAGCTCATATTGCGCTCTACTTGTATCCTGATACTCATCCACCATTATATATCTAAATCTATTTCTATAGAAATCTAGAACGTCCTCATGTTCTCTAAAAAGTTCTACTGTTTTTGAGATTAAGTCGTCAAAGTCAAGTGCACTATTTCTTTTTAGACGGTCTTGATATAGTGCATATACATCCGCAATTCTTGATTTTGCGAAATCCCCTTGATATTTTTCTTTAAATTGCTTTGGATTTATAAGCTTATCTTTAGCATTTGAAATAACACTTATTATATATTTAGGGTCCATAGCTTTTTCACTATAATTTAACTCTCTTAAACAGTCTTTTACAAGTGTAACTTGGTCTGCACTATCATATATAACGAAACTTCTGTTGTATCCTATTTTATTTATAGATTTTCTAAGTATTCTAACACAACAAGAGTGGAAAGTTGTAATCCACATTGCACTAGTATCTTCATCTTTTAGTGTTTCGTCTACCCTTTCCCTCATCTCATTAGCTGCTTTATTTGTAAAAGTTATAGCTAAAATATTTTCAGCTTTTACCTTTTTTTCTTGCATTAAATATCCTATTCTAGTAGTTAAAACTCTAGTCTTTCCTGAACCTGCTCCAGCAAGGATTAATATCGGTCCTTCTGTTTGTTCAACGGCTTCCCTCTGTGCAGGGTTCAGCATTTCAATAGTTTCTAAAATCATTATTTGCCTCCGTTTCTAATAAATCTATTATTTAGAGTATAGACATATTTTAGACTATCTAATAAAGAATTAAAAGTGATTTACTCTAAAAAATTTAATTTGGGACAAAAAATATACCCTTTTAATAGTAATTTAAAACGACTATAAAAAGAGTATATATTTTCTATTATTCTAAATTAAGTTTTTTCTCTAACAAAGTAGTTGTTCCAAAGAATAGAGCTACTGCAATAACTATATTTAATATAAACATTACAACTTCATAAGTGCCTACTGATAGCATAGTATCAAAAAGTTGGTTTACATTAAAAAATAGTACATCCATATTCTCAATAGCTTGAACTCTTGAGCTAGTCATAATGCTATCTGCAATACCTCCAATAGTACTTTGTATTATCATTAAAACAATTATTACTGCTAAACCTGATAACACTTTATGTTTAGAAAACTTAGGTAAATGGCATATTGTTATTGCTAAGTACACTGTTAGTATAAATACTGAATAATCAGCAATACCACTTAATATATAGAATATAATACCGCCTATATTTCTTGAAAAAATATTACCTGCCTCTTTTAATAAATTTCCTACATCTACAATCCCACTCATTTTATAACAGAACATAGTAGAAACTAGAGAAATACAAACTATTGATACTATAGAAGTTAATATTATAAATAGAAGTGAAGTTAAAAATTTAGATAATACTAAAGTTTTTTCACTTACTGGTAATGTAAACATTAAATATCCTTCTTCTTCTAAAAGACTTTTGCTAAATCTTTGAACTATAAGAAGTATAGTTAATACAATTGCTGATACAAATAATGCAAAAACAACTAACATACCGATTATATAAACCATTGAAAAATCATGTTCATAATTATCAAAATTTATAAATAATGCAGCTATCATAGAAAATACTAGTACCATTATATAAAATGGAAAAAATATTCTTCCACAAGATTTAACCTCGTATTTCATCAATTTTCCTAACATCTAAATTCCTCCCTAAATATAGCATCTATAGATTTTTGTTTTTCAGCTCTAATTTCATCTACATCACCTTGTAGAACAATTTCGCCATATGCTAAAAATATAACTTCATCACATATATTTTCTATTTCACTTATTAAATGTGTTGCAATTAGTAAAGTTGAATTTTCATCGAAGTTTTTAAGTATTGTATCTAATATAAAAGTTCTAGCTGCTGGGTCAACTCCACCTATTGGTTCATCTAGTATATATAGATCTGCTTTTCTAGCCATTACTAATATTAATTGTACTTTTTCTTTTGTTCCTTTTGATAGAGTTTTTAATTTTCTATTTTCATCGATATCTAATGTTCTTAACATTTGAAGGGCTTTAATCTCATCAAAGTCTTCATAAAAATCTTTAAAGAAATCAATTATATCTTTAACTCTCATCCAATCATTAAGATACGTTCTCTCCGGTAGATATGAAACTATTTTTTTAGTTTCTATACCTGGTTTCATTCCATTTATAAGCACTTCACCTTCAGCTGTAGTAAGCAAGCCATTCATTATCTTTATCATAGTTGTCTTTCCACTTCCATTTGGACCTAAAAGTCCAACTATTTTCCCCCTAGGAATTTTTAAATCGATGCCTTTTAATGCTTCTAACTTGCCGTATTTTTTATAAACATTCTTAAACTCAACTATATTATTCATTATTATCCTCCCTTAAGATTTCTTGTACCAAGTTGATTATTTCATCATCTGTATATCCTAAATTTATCAAAGTCTCCAATGATTTTTTTACATTCTCTTTAACTAGTTTTTTTCTTTGCGTATC
Organism: uncultured Clostridium sp.; assembly: GCA_945931665.1. GTDB lineage: Bacteria > Bacillota > Clostridia > Peptostreptococcales > Peptostreptococcaceae > Intestinibacter. The sequence continues at coordinate 27,970 of CAMEPL010000002.1, forward strand.
TATCAATTCTTTATCATTCGTTACAAATCTTCCACTAGTTCTCTTAGAATATACAAATCCTTCTCTCTCTAGCTCTGTAAGTGCCTTTTGCATTGTATTTGGATTTACCATAGCTTCTGCTGCCAAACTCCTAACAGAATCTAATTTAGAGTCTAATTCTATTTCCCCTGAAATTATCTTCATTTTTAATTGTTCTACAAGTTGTATATAAACAGGTTTATTATTATCAATCTGCCATTTCATATTAACACCTCCTTACCATTGTATTAATACTTTAATACAATGGTACAATTATTCATTTTATATGTCAAGCGTTTTAAAAACAATTATTTTTATTCATATATTTTGCATAAATAGATGCTATAAAAGTATATTAATAATCTAAATTATAAAAGGTAGGTATGTTCTATCTAAAACATCCCTACCTTCTTTTATTATCACATTTAAATTATAAATTTATTTTATTTGAATAGAAACTTTTATTATATAGTCATTTATATCTTGTACTGCAACTAAATCAAGCAGTACATCTTCATATGAATACCCTATAACCTCTAAATTATGTTCATCTATATATTTTAACATTCTCTTATAAAGAGTATGTACATTTGTATAAGAATCATTTAAATATCCTACTAAATATCTTCCTTTTGGTTTTTTTATAATATTATCATTTGTATTTTTATTCACTTTAGCGTAATAGTAAGTATATGAATTTTCATTTTTACTATATAAATCATCAATAGTTTTTATAAAGCCTAATGGATATCCTATATATAGTCCCTGATTATAGCAATAATCTAGATGTTTTGCATACGCTTCACTATCATAAGGAAATTTATTTTTATCGATTGGATTGCTCAATGCTAAAAATTCTTGATCTTGTTCTTCTATTATTAAATCATTTATATTTGGTAATATTTTTTCAGCTTGTTTTATCATCTTTATTTTATTAGACATTATTTCTTGTTTTCGTCTCAGTTCCTTAATCTCATTTTCAATTTCATTAGTTTTATATTCAAAAAGTTCAACTACATTCTTTGGATTTCTTTTATCCATAAATGATTTTATCTCCTTTAATGGTACACCTAATTCCCTAAGCGTATAAATCATATCAAACATATCTAGTTGATAAATAGAATAATATCTATAACCATTTTCTTTAACAATTTCGGGCTTAAAGAGCCCTATCTCATCATAGTGAAAAAGAGTTTTTTTATTTACATTGCATAATTTTGCAAATTCACCAGTCGAAAAGTAATTATCTTTCAAATTTCCATCCTCCTATTGACTATCCTGTAACCGAATATTTTAGTATATACTATATAAAAACTTAATAAATTTTTCAAGGAGGTTATATGAACAATACATTACAAAACAGAATAACATTTACATCTTTAATAAAATACACTTTACCAACAGTAATAATGATGATATGTTTCTCTTTATATACAATTATCGATGGTGTATTTATTTCAAGGTTTGTAGGTGCTAACGCTTTATCTGCATCAAATATAGTATATCCTATTATATTTTTAGTTCTAGGTGTTGGAACTATGTTTGCCACAGGAGGAAGCGCAATAGTTGCTAAAAAACTTGGAGAAAATAAAATTGACGAAGCACGAGAAAACTTCACACTAATTACAATCGGTGCTTTATTAGTAGGTATGATTATAGAAATCATAACTATTATTTTTATGAGAAAAATTATATATCTACTTGGTTCAACTGATGTATTGTATTTCTACTGCAAGGAATACTTACTTTATATGATATTATTTACACCGTTTATAATTCTAAAATTCTTTTTTGATTATTTCCTTGTTACTGCTGGTGCAGCAAAATTAGGATTATTTAGTGGCTTACTTGGAGGTATAGTAAACATAGTACTTGATTATGTATTTATAGTTACTATGAATATGGGAATAAGAGGTGCTGCACTTGCAACTTGTATCGGATATGCAGTCCCTTCATTTATAGGAATTTACTATTTTTTAAATAAAAAACATACTATACATTTTGTAAAACCAAAATTAACACTTGATGTAATAGCTAACTCCTGCTCTAATGGTTATTCAGAAATGATTACTCAAATATCAAACTGCGTTACAACATTTGTATACAATATAGTCTTAATAAAATTACTAGGTGAAGATGGTGTCGCTTCAATTTCAATAATTCTCTATCTACAACTGTTGTTAAATTCAGCATATATGGGATTCATTTCTGGAGTTCAACCAAGAATAAGCTTTAATTACGGAAGTAGAGATAGTGAACAATTAAAAAATATTATTAAGTATAGTTTAATGATAATTTGTATATTTGCATTATTTACTTTTACTTTATCTAGACAAAATGCAAATATACTTATAGGTATATTTACATCAAAAGAAAACTCATTATTTGGTATTACTCATAATGCTTTTATGATATTCTCATTTGGATTTTTATTTAATGGTATAAATATATTTACATCAGGTATGTTTACTGCATTTTCTAATGGAAAGGTATCTGCTATTATTTCATCACTTAGGACATTTATATTCTTTATAATAGGTATACTTATATTCCCTAACTTATTTGGAGTTAATGGGGTGTGGATGGTAGTTCCTTTCGCTGAAATTGTTACTCTGATTATATCAGCAATCTATATTTATAAATATAGAAAAGAATATATGTATGAAAATATATTTGCTAAAAAATCATTAAATGACGAAGTAGCATAAAAAAAATCCCCAGAGATTTTTGGAGTAATCCTGGGGTACCTATTATAGGTTAAGGGTTATTTTATTTTCAAACTATTTTGTCATAAAATAGGTTGAGGGCGATTTTGTTTATACAGTCTTTTGTTCTTGTTGATTCCAAAAGCTGTACAGGTCTTCTTCTTTTGAAAACAGAGGTAATCCCATATTCTTGTGAATTTTTACAAGCCATGGTAACTCAAGACCTGCTTCGTTTATTTTTTCTTCATTTACGAAAACTTCAGCTCGTGTACCTTCGCTTATTACGACTCCTTGATTAAGAACATATACATAGTCACATATTTCATAAATTAAATTCATATCATGACTTGATATTATAATCTTTACCCCTCTATCATTGAGACCTTTTATTATATTTACAATAGCTCTAGTACTTATTGGATCTAAACCTGCTGTGGGTTCGTCTAATAATACTAATTTATTTTCCATAGCTACTACAGATGCTATTGCAACTCTTTTCTTTTGACCAAAGCTCAAATTGTGAACTGGTCTGTCTATAAATTGTAAACCATTGACTGCTTCTAAAGCAGTATGGATTCTCTCTTTAATTGTCTTTTCATCCATACCTATATTTCTAAGTGCAAAAGCAATATCATCATATACCATTGAGTAGAATATTTGCTTTTCTGGATCTTGAAATACAATTCCAACTTCCTTTCTTAGATTATATAAGCTTTTCTTGTCATACTTTATTTGTTCTCCATTGTATAGTATTTCTCCTTCTGTGGATTTCAATATTCCCATTAGGTTATTAAATAACGTTGACTTTCCAGAACCATTTGAACCAATGATTCCAATGATTTCACCTTTATTAAAATCCATACTTACATTATCGAGTGCTTTTCTTGTTTTATCATATTGATATGTTAAATTATTTATTTTAAACATCTTTACTATCCCCTACTATATGGAATGTGCCATCAAATAATTTCATATCTAAAGCTATACTCATTTCATCATATCTTATCATCATTCGTTTAAACAACATATTTACTAAAAGTCCAAATGAATGGTATCCATTTTTTAAATTTATATATCCAAAACGAAGTTCCTGAGAAGTTCTTATATCAGATACTTCTTCCATAAATATAAATATGAATCTATACATAAGCATTGATATCTCTAAAACAATATCTGGTAAGTGTAATTTTTTGAATATAAATATAAGTTGATTAAAAGGTGTCGTCAACATTATGAAATATATACATGTTAGGCAAGATAATGCTCTGAAAAACAAGTGTATAGATGTATCTATAGATGTTTTTGAAACTCCTATATATAAATTACCGACTTTTATGTAATTAAGTAAAATTGATTTATCTCCTGAGAAATTTATTAAAATCATAATTATACTTATTACTAAAAAAGTAAATGGTATTTTTATAAAATGTATATAGTCTTTTATCTCTATTTTGGCAATTCCCACTATTGTAATACTCATACCTAATATTATCAATACTGATAATATGTTGTAAGGACTAATTAATGATATTATTAAAAATAACATACCTATACTAAATTTTATATTAGGATTTACCTTAAATAATTTATTCTTATAAGCATAATCATCTATTATCATTAATTTATCTTCTTTCTAAGTTTATTTTAATTCACTAATACAATAATTTATGTTATAAATTATTTTTCTTCCCTCATTTTATGTTTAGTTCTAGTAGCTCCTATATAGTAACCTACTATCCCAGCTCCTAATGCTGCTTGAGATGCAAATAGTAAACTTTCTATTTCTCCACTAGCTGGTTCAAAGAAACTGCTAAACCATGGTTGATAATCTGGATTTATTTCTGTGATAGCTGCTTCAGCTTCACCATCTGCTCCACCAAATTCTGCATCACTTTGTATTACTTGAGGCACTACTATTATAGCTAATACTAATAGTAATAGTATTATATTTAATTTTGTACTATTACCTTTTTTTGATTTTGTTTCATGAGTTGTCATTATGCTAGTACCTCCTTATCTTCATTTTCAGTTATAAAGTTATAGATTATTGTTGTTAATAATCCCTCTGCTATTGCTATAGGAATTTGAGTTATAAAGAATATTCCTAAGAACTTAATAGCAGATACTGCAAATCCACCAACTGGATCAGGAAATGCTAATCCTAATTGTAATGAAGTTAAAGTATATGTAGCTAAATCTCCTATTGATGCAGCTAAAAATACAGCTACATTTTTATTAATTTTATCTTTACATAATTTCCAAATTAAATATGATATAATTGGTCCAAATATGGCCATTGAAAATGCATTTGCACCTAAAGTTGTTATTCCTCCATGGGCTAACAATAAAGCTTGGAATAATAATACTATTGTTCCTAAAACAACTGTAACACTAGGCCCAAATAATATTGATGCAAGTCCTACCCCTGTTGGATGTGAGCAACTTCCTGTTACTGAAGGTATTTTTAATGCAGAAAGCACAAATACAAACGCCCCACATAAAGCTAATAATAATTTTTTCTTTGGATGTTCTTTTACTATCTTTGTTATATTTTTTAGACCTACAACAAAGAATGGTATAAATAATACATACCAAATTACAGCCCATTTTACTGGTAAGAAACCTTCCATAATATGCATAGCTCCTGAAACAGTTGGAGCTAATACTAGCATAAATGCTGCTAATAAACACCATTTTACATTAGTTTTTTCTAATCTCATTTAACTACCCCTTAAAAATTAATATATTTGAAAATGTTGTGTATTAAATATAAAATATATACAATTTTAATCAGTAAGTTGTTAATTCAAAGCCCATCATTTAAATTTCATTTCTAAATATAAAAAACCTAACTATCATGGGTTAGGTTAATATACTTAATATAAGTTTTGAAAATTATTCCTTATTTAAGATATTCTCTCCAACCCCGAAGAAGCGTATCGATTATTTATTAGGCAGGTCTCCTGACTTAGTATCACTCTATCCCTCCCTTCCCATGATATGTATCACAGTGGTAATTGAGAGACTCGTCAACATTACAGTAGCGGGGGCTGTAGAGGAATTGCACCTCTTTCCCTATTAATCTAATTTAGAACCTAAAATATATTTTCATTAATACCAACATATTCCATCTAAAGAATATAGTTAAAGTATATCATAAACAGACAAAATATGAGGCTTTTCACAATTCCAATTTGTTATGCTTTCTAATCTTTTTTATTTGAACTTAATATTACACTGTAAATTTATATGCATGTAATACTAGCTATATATATGTTCTTTTTCAAAATATGGATTATGATTTAATTTTTTATTTATATTTAGTAACTTATTTTTCTGCTTATTAATTCCGTTTGGTTATCTATCAATGTTTTATATTAATTTCTAATTACCTTTTTCAGATATGTAGATACAATATCAGAAAATCGTTGTATATCTTTTATATAAATAAAGTCTTTCCCATAGATTTTCTTTTCTGCTTCTAAATCTGCTTCTTTTCCAGTGAAAACACCCAATACCATTATTCCTCTTTTTCTAGCTCTTCTAACTTCTGTTGCAGTATCCTTAATTCCAACTACACCTTTATAAGACATTTCACCTCTTATACTTCTTGAACTATCTTTTCCTATTTTTACGTCATTCGGTTTTCCATCACTAAGCACAATTAAAATTTTATTTTCTTCATCTCGTTCTAACAAACCATCACAAGTCGCTTTTATTGCAAGTCCGTCTCTATTGTTGCCAGAACAATAATATTCAAATATGTCCTCACATTTTCTGACATTATCATTATAATCTCTGAATCGTTTAAGTATTGTATAATCTAAAAAACTTTGAAATCCCATTACCCTATTTGGTATACCTGCCAATGTAAGTGCTGTAGATAATATATATGCTTGAATAGCTACCATAAATTGTTTAGATGTTTGTGACCCACTTGAATCAAGCAGTATATCTATAACATATCTACCCTTTCCATTGTCAACATCCTTATAAAATATTTTGTTGTTACTACTTCTTCCTATTCGCCATGCCTTATTTGCATATATTGTTCCACAATCAGAATAAATTCTATCTGATGAACTTTCCTCTATTAATAATCTAGAAAAGCATTCTCTAAGTTTATTTATTTGTCTTCTATAAACCTTCATTTTATATTGGAATTCAAATAAGTTATTATCCTTTTGCCTAGTTACATATTTTAATTGGAACGCATTGTCACAAGGAGATCTTAAAACTCCATCTGTAAAATGAAGTCTACATCCTTCATGAACATTTCTACAGTTTCTAGCTTCTATTTTCCTTCTATCTCCTTCATTCAAATAAGACTTACCATAATAATATTCTACTCTTTTGTATATCTTATTTAACATTTCTTCATCTACATATAATATTCTATGAGGTGTTGATTCTAAGTCTACATCTTCTCTTTCATCACCTAAACCATCTACCAGCATTCCTCCAGTAAAGTTATTAATTTCCGTTTCCACATTTTCAGTCTCTTGGTTGTCATATAATTCTTCAAGCATAAAATCTGAAAATGTATCAAAATCAACCTCTACATTTTTAATATTTTCTTCTGCAAATTCTACATTTTGATTTTGACTGTCGATTATATATTGAAAATATGTAAGATATATTTCATCTACTTTTTTTAAAATATCCATTATGTCTCCATTAACATCGATACTATTAATTTCTCTAAGTATTTTTCTAACCAATCTATCCATAACGGGATGTCTATCCATTCGCTGAAGTACATATGTATATTTTAATAATTTTAAAATATCTTCTTTATGTATTTTGGAATAATTTTTTAAAATATCGTCATATGCTTTATTTCTAATATCTACTACTCCTGGTCTTTCTTCTATTACTTTTTTCTCTGCAACATCATTTAATACTATTTGAATAATTGTGCATAATATATCCTTGTTATATCCAGTTTTTATTCTATTAGCTAGATATTTCTTCACAACGTCCCAATCTATATATTTTCTCATAGCACCTGCAATTATTGCATAATACATAGATGCATCTTTTGAACTGTAGTCCTTTTCTGATATATCTATATCTTCGTTATACTTTCCTGCAACTGTCCAAGCTAAATTATTTACTCTATTATCAAACTCATATTCATTAAATATCCATTTTAAACTGTTTGTCATATTCATCACCCTTTAATTAATTATTTAAGCATTTGAAAATCTGCATAAACTAATCATTCGGGAATATATCATGACTTTCCCATCCTTCTGGAATTCTAGTTCTTATAATATCTGATACCATTTCCTTTTCATAAATATCGAAAGTTTTTCCGGTAATCCCCATGTTAATTGCTAAAGTCGGTTTTAATCCTCTTTTTATAGTTTTTAATGCTCCTATCATACCTCTTAAATCAATGGCTTTTGTTGATATTTCACCATTTTCTGCTTTTAGCTGTAAATCTAAGAATATTCCTATAAATTGAATTAATTTCTCATCATCTACAGTAGGGAATTCTCTCTTTAATATCATTTTTAATTTTTCTTCATCTACAGCAGGCATGTCGATTACTAAAAATCTTGAAACTAATGCCTCGTTTAATTCCTTTGTACCTGCATATTCATAATTCATCGTTCCTATAAATCTAGTAGCTGGATGAAGATTTATTCTTTCATATCCTGGAACATCTATAACTCTTCTATAATCAAGTGCTGAATGAAGTACTACAATTGCATCATTTTTAGCCATATTTATCTCATCAAATATTCCAAATCCACCATTCACAGCACATTCATATACTGACCCTCGTCTAAGCTTAACTTCATTGTCTATGAAAGTATCTGTACCTATTAAAGATGCACTGTCAGTATTTATATGGAATGAAGTATTCCATTGTGGTCTACCAAATATCTCTGATAAATTATCAGAAAGTAGATTCTTCCCTGTAGCTTTTGGCCCTGATAACAATATATTTTCTTCTTCTAAAATTCCTGTTATACACATTTCTAAGATATCTTTTCCTATAAAAAATGCTGGTGATTTAGTAACTCTCTCTTTTAATTCTTCTTTCACATCATATTCTTTTCTAAAATGTTCAATATCTTTTATCAATGATTCCCTAACACCTTGTTCCCTTAAATTATCTAATATATTCATTTTTTCTCCTTTTACCTTCCCCTATATCAATTATTTTTATATTATTTTGTATAATTGCCAAATTTATATGTAACTATAATATAGACAATCTTTATAACCATATATTGTAAATTATATCATTTATCACTAATGTATTCCGTAATAAAAATAACTAATGTTATATTTTTTTAACATATAACATCCAAAACTATCTATTTTTAGATATCTAATAATGTTACAAATTACCTATTTATAGCTATTTTTATATAAATTTGAATAATGTTAAATTTGTATGTAAAACGCTGTCGCAAATTTCCAACTTGTGTTATAATAAGCAGGTATATATTGCCACACACGGTAATTAAAATATTTTATATATTGGGAGGGGATTAAAATAGTATTTTCAAATTTATTATTTATGTTTGCTTTTTTACCAGCAAATATAATATGTTATTTTCTAGCAAGAAATTTAAAAACCAAAAATATTATACTTATAATTTTTTCGCTATTATTCTATGCTTGGGGAGAACCTGTATGCGTAGCTTTATTGATATTTAGTTCATTTATAGGTTATATCTTTGCTATTGCAATAGATAAAAGTGATACTAAACAAAAGAAAAAATTATATCTAATTATTTCATTAATAATTAATCTTGGTTTATTAGGTATATTTAAATATGCCGGTTTCTTTGTAAGTAATATTAATTATTTACTTCATATCAATTTACCTGTACCACAGATTTCTTTACCAATAGGAATCTCATTCTATACATTCCAAATAGTTTCATATGTTGTGGATGTATACTGCAATAGAGTTGATTCTCAAAAGAGTTTCCCTAAATTCTTAATGTATGTATCTTTATATCCACAATTAATTGCTGGACCTATTGTTAGATATATAGATATAGAAAGAGAAATCGATAATAGGGAAGTTAATATCGTTAATATCTCTCAAGGTATCAACAGATTTATTGTAGGTTTAGCTAAAAAAGTTGTAATAGCTAATACAGCTGCTGCATTAGTTTCAACTTTCTTAGATGGTAAGTTAGCAACAATAGGTGTATTAGATGCTTGGTTCGGACTTTTCATGTACACTATTCAAATATACTTTGACTTCTCAGGATATTCAGATATGGCGATTGGTCTTGGTAAAATATTTGGATTTACATACTGTGAAAACTTTAATTATCCATACATATCTAAATCAGCAACTGAGTTCTGGAGAAGATGGCATATGTCTTTAGGTTCATTCTTTAGAGATTATGTATACATACCTCTTGGAGGAAATCGTAAAAGACAACTATTAAATATATTTGTTGTTTGGTTCTTAACTGGATTTTGGCACGGGGCTAGTTGGAACTTTATAATATGGGGATTATATTTTGGTACAATAATCTACTTAGAGAAAAAAGTATTCTTCAAATTTACAAAAAAATTACCACAAGTTATTCAATGGTTCTTTGCAATGATTGTTATAATGATAGGTTGGGCAATATTCTACTATGTTGACTTAAATAGTCTTGGAACTTTCCTAAAAGCATTAGTAGGCTTAAACAATAACCCACTTTACTCTGATACACTTCCAATAACATTTATGAGTAATGTAACATTTGTAGTGCTTTGTATAATTGCTTCTACTCCTGTTCCAAAAATGTTATTCCAGAAGTTAAACAATAATACTGTAGTAAATGGTAATTTAGATTTTGTACAAATCATTTTTAATGTATCATTAATATTCTGTATAATATCTATGTTAGTTGGAGAAAGCTATAATCCATTCTTATATTATAGATTCTAGGAGGTATAACATGAATAATACAGTAAAAAAATATGATAATTTAAAAGATAATAACACTACTAGAAAACCAAAACTTAGTGATTATTTAAATGTTGGCATATGCTCTTTAATTATGATGTTCTTCTTTGTATCTATGTTCTTTACAACTAATGGTGGTGTATCTCAACAAGAAAAAAGAAAGTTAGCAAGTTTTCCAAAATTATCAGAGATGACATCAGAGGATTTACTTAGTGGAACATACTTCTCAAAAATAGATGAATTCTACAAAGATAACTTTGTACATAGAGATCAATTCCTTGCTTTATCAGATTCTATAGATAGTCTTAAAGGAGTTGAAAGTGAGATAAAAATGACAGTTGTATCTAATAGTGCTACTAATCAAAGTGCAACTGCTAAAGACAATGATGATAGTGATTCAGATAAAGATATGTATGAAAATGTTGAGCAAATTGGTACATTATTAAGTATTGATAATATAGTTTGTGAAGCATATGGTTTCAATGAACCAACTATCAATGATTATGCTGAAACAATAAAAAAATTCGGCGATACTTTGAAAGATGCAAATGTATATAACATATTAGTACCTACACATGTTGAATTTGCATTACCTTCTAAGTATAAAAACTTATCAGCTAAAGAAAAACCAGCAATTGATTTAGTTAATAGTAAAATAGGTAATAATGTAACTCCAGTAGATGCTTATTCTATTCTAAAAAAACACAAAACAGAATATATCTACTTTAAATCAGACCATCACTGGACACAACTTGGTGCTTATTACGCCTATACTAAATATTGTGAAGCAGCAGACTTAAAACCATTTAAGTTAAAAGATTATCCTCTGAAAAAGGTTGAAGGATTTTTAGGTACTTACTACTCTGCTTCTAAGGATCAAAAATTAGCTGATGACCCAGATGTTGTTGAGTATCGTCCTGTTGGTGCTGATTTAACCGCAACAATTTATGAAGATAGTGCATTAACAAAGAGCTTTGAAGCTTCTCCTTATTCAGATTACTCTACAGGTTCAAATGCATATGGTACGTTCCTTCATGGTGATAACCCTCTTACTATAATCAAAAATCCTGATATTGATAGTAGTAAAAAGGTTGTTGTTCTGAAAGAATCTTATGGTAACGCATTTGCGCCTTTATTAACTCAAAATTATGGAGAAGTTTATGTAATAGACCCAAGATATTTTAATGGTAATCTTAATGACTTTATAAAAGAACATGAAATTAAAGATGTTATATTTATAAATAATATGGTTGCTGTTGGATCTCAAAGTCGTGTAGATGAATTAAAAAAATTACTTAACTAAAAATTTCATAATATAATAAAAAAGAAGATAGCAATTAATTTTGCTATCTTCTTTTTTTTATATTTAATCTTCTCTATTATTTCCTAAATAGGCAACTACTAGAGCTCCTTGTGCGGTATGTGCACCTATAGTTGGACATATATCTGATATTAATATGTCCTCAATTCCGTATTGTTGTTTTATCTTATCTGCTACATATTTAGCATCTTCAATACAATCTCCATGAGATATAAATACTTGTTTTAAAGTTTTTATATCTGATTTCTTTTCAATATTATCAACTAATGTATTTAGTGCTTTTTTACGTCCCCTAACTTTTCCTATTGGTGCTAATCCTCCTCTATTGTCCATATGTAATATTGGCTGTATATTTAGCATGCTGCCTAACACTGCACTTGCTTTTGAAAGTCTACCACCTCTATATAAGTGGTTTAAATCAGAAACTGTAAATTCATGTATTAAATGTTTTTTATTATCATTTAACCACTCAGCTATCTCCTCTATTGTTTTCCCCTGCTTTTTCATGTCTACAGCCTTCATAAGTAAAATTCCTTGACCGACTGTACCAGATAGAGTATCTACTACTATTATTTTAAATTCTGGTTCTTCTTCCATTATTTTTTCTGCACACATTTGAGCATTATTATAACTTGAACTTAAACCTGACGAAAAACTCAAATGAAGTATATTATGCCCCTCATTTATTTCTTTTTGAAACCTAGAAATTATATTTATAGGGTTTGATGCACTTGTTGTCGGCATTTTTCCATCTCTTAATGCTTGGTAAAAATCTTTAACTGTCATATCATCTATCCCTGGTATATACTCCTTTCCATCTACTATATAGTATAGTGGATGAACTGATACGTTATTTTCCTCTAAATATTTAACTGGTAAATCTGCTGTAGAATCTGTTGAAATAATAAAATCTCTCATCATTTATCCCCCCTGTAATTTAAAGAAACACTTTTATTAGTTTCAATAAATATTATATATTTACATCTAATTCCCCTATATATTTTATTTCTAAATACTTTATTTATAACTACATTATAATTATATTAGATTTTCATTAGTTTTGGGGTTTTAAAAATATATAAAAAAACTGCAATAAGTGACAATAATCACTTATTGCAGTTATAATTTATCTTAAATTGGTTTGTGACATAATATCTAAATCGATTGTTTTAGCTGCTTTTCTACCATCGGCAATTGATTTACAGACTAATGATTGCCCACTTCTCATATCACCTGCTGCATATATTCCTTTAATAGAGGTTCTTCTAAATTCGTCAGTTTTTACATTTCCTCTTTCATCAAGCTCTACCCCTAAGTCTTTTAATAAAGTTTCATGTTCTGGGTGTAAAAATCCTAATGCAAACAATACTAAATCACATTCTATTTCAAAGTCTGAATCAGGTATTTCTTGTCTATTTTCATCCAATTTGATTGCATGGAGTTTGTGAACCACTCCACCTTCACCACTAAATGCTGTTGGTTTAACAGAATATTCTCTTATTCCACCTTCTTCAAATACTGGATTTTTAGTCATTGCTGAGATTTTTCCCCAAAAACTTGCTCCTTTTGAATCCCTTTCGCTTTCAGAAGAACGTTGAAGTTGATAGACATTTTTTGCTCCTTGTCTTATTGCTGTTCCAACACAGTCGTTAGCAGTATCTCCTCCACCAATTACTATAACATTTTTATCAGTAGCTATAATTTCTTCTTCCTCAACTTCTAGTCCTCTATTTCGTCTATTTTGTTGTTTTAAATAATCAACTGCAAAGTGAAGTCCTTTTAATGAACGACCTGGAATAGGTAAGTCCCTAGCTTGAGTCGCCCCACCAGCTAAAACAATTATATCGTAATCTTTCTTTAAAATTCTAGCTGGATAATCTCGTCCTACCAATATATTTGTTTTAAATTTTATTCCCTCTTGTTTTAATAAATCAACTCTTCTATCTACAACCCATTTTTCTAATTTAAAATCTGGAATTCCGTATACTAAAAGTCCACCGATTACATCGTCCCTTTCAAATACTGTTACATCATAGCCAGCTTTGTTTAATTGATCTGCACAAGCAAGGCCAGCAGGTCCAGACCCTATAACTGCAACAGTTTTTCCTACCCTTACTAGTGGTGGTTTTGGAGTTATCCATCCTTCTTCAAAAGCCTTGTTTATTATGCTAAGCTCCATATTTTTGCATCCAACAGGTTCTTTTATAGTTCCTAATACACAGGCCTTTTCGCATAATCCTGGACATACAGTCCCTGTAAATTCAGGAAAGTTATTTGTTTGTAATAATCTATCTAAAGCTTCTTTCCATTGTCCTCTATATACTAAATCATTTATTTCTGGTGCTGTATTTCCAAGCGGACACCCATATTCAGATGTGCAAAATGGTACTCCGCAATCCATACATCTAGCTGCTTGTATTCTTACTTTTTCATAATTCATTGGTATATATATTTGATTAAAGTCTCTAATACGTTCTTCTACTGGACGCTTACTCTGATTCTCACGTTCATATTCCATAAAACCAGTTTCTTTTCCCATTTTTGTCCCCCCTTATACAGCTTTATACTCACTTATTAATTTTTTATACATTTTAGGTATAACTCTAACTATATTGAGTTTTTCTTTGTCCCAATTATCTAATATAGCTTTTGATTTTTTGCTATCTGTATATTCATAGTGTTTTTCAATTAAATCTTTTAATCTTGCTTCATCTTTTGTATCTATTAAGCTTTCGATGTCTGAACTATTTATAACACCATGATTTATTTTTATTCCTAATTGTTTTTGTGGGTCATAAACGAAAACTTTACCTCCACTCATACCTGCTGCAAAGTTTCTACCTATATCCCCTAATATTACTACTGTTCCACCAGTCATATATTCACAACCATGGTCTCCAACACCTTCCACAACTGCTGTTGCACCTGAATTTCTAACTGCGAATCTTTCGCCTGCTTTTCCATTAGCGTAAAATTCACCACTAGTTGCACCATATAAAACAGTATTTCCAACGATTATATTTTCATCTGATTTTACAGTACATTCTTTAGAAAGTTTAACTTTTATTTTTGCTCCAGAAAGTCCTTTTCCAACATAATCATTGCAGTCCCCTGTTAAGTTTATTGTTATACCTTTCATTCCAAATGCCATAAAACTTTGTCCTGTACTACCTGTTAAATTTAAAGTAATCGTATCATCAGGCAATCCCTCAGCTCCATAACGTTTAGCAATTTCGCCACTTAGCATTGTTCCAACTGTACGATTTATATTTTTTATTTTAAAATCACCAGTTACTTTAGTTTTATTTTCTAAACTTGGTTTTGCAAATTCTATTAATTTCAAATCATAAGCAGTATCTATTCCATGGTCTTGTTCCATGATTTTTCTGCCAACTATTCTCTGTGGTAAATTAGGTCTATAAAGTATTGATGAAAAATCTAAGTCTTTTGTTTTTTCATTTCTCAAAAGTTCATTTATTTCTAGTTTGTCAACTCTACCTATCATCTCATCCATAGTTCTAAATCCAAGCTGTGCCATTATTTCTCGTACTTCATTTGCCACAAATGTAAAATAATTTATAACATGTTCTACTTTACCTTTAAACTTCTTTCTAAGCTCTGGATTTTGTGTTGCAACACCCATTGGACAAGTATTTGAGTGACACTTTCTCATCATCATACATCCCATAACTACAAGTGGTGTTGTAGCAAATCCAAATTCTTCGGCACCAAGTAATGCTGCAACTACTACATCTTTACCAGTTCTCATTTGGCCATCTGTTTCTAGTTTAACCCTACTTCTCAAGTTATTCATAAGAAGTACTTGATGTGCTTCTGAAAGACCTAATTCCCAAGGTCCACCTGTATATCTTATTGATGTATAAGGAGCTGCACCTGTACCACCGTCATATCCAGATATTAATATAAGATCTGCTTTTGCCTTTGCAACACCTGCTGCTACTGTACCAACTCCTACTTCTGAAACTAATTTTACTGATATATTAGCCTCTGGATTTACACTTTTTAAATCGTGTATTAATTGTTCTAAGTCTTCTATTGAATATATATCATGATGTGGTGGTGGTGATATTAAATCTATTCCTGGAATAGCATGACGAACTTGTCCTATTTTTCCATTCACTTTTTTGTAAAGTAGTTATTGTATAAGGATTAAACATATGTCTTTCTTCATTTCTTCTGTAATTATATTTTCCACCAAGTTCTAATGTATCTATTGGATTTCTGAGTTTGTTATATGCTATATTGTGTCTTGCTAAAGTTTCTTTTGCGATTATATCAAGACCTATCCCCTCAATTCTTGTTGGAGTTCCTGTAAAGTATTTTTCTACAACATCACTGTTAATACCAATACATTCGAATATCTGCGCACTTCTGTAACTTTGTATTGTCGATATACCCATTTTTGATATTATCTTCAACAAGCCATGGCAAACTGCTTCATTGTAATTTTCCTTTAATTGCTCTGCACTTTTATGTCCCACATATAATTCCTTTTTGGCCAATTGGTCTATAGTTTCATAAGCTAAGTAAGGGTTAATTGCTGTTGCTCCATATCCTATCAATAATGCAAAATGCATTACTTCTTTCGCTTCTCCAGTTTCCAAAATTATATTTACATTAGTTCTCAATTTATTATTTATTAGATAATGTTGTAATGCACTAGTTGCTAGTAATGCTGGTATTGGTGCTTGTTGTTTGTTTATATTTCTATCAGATAAAATTATTACATTATATCCTTCCAATATCGCATCTTTAGCCCTTTGACATAATAAATCTAATGCTTCAACCAAATCCTCTCCTGTTCCTGGTGATCTAAATAACATAGGTATCTTTACAGCTCTTAAACTTTGACTATTTATCTTGCTTATTTTTTCTAAGTCTACATCTGACAATATTGGACTATCTAATTGTATAAATTTATAATCTTTTTTATCATTATCAAGCAAATTAGCCTTTTGACCTATTATTGTAACTAAACTCATTATAGATTCTTCTCTGATTGGATCTATTGGTGGATTTGTTACTTGTGCAAATAATTGTTTAAAATAGTTGTAAAGCAGCTGTGGTTTTTTAGATAAAACAGCAAGAGGTGTGTCATCTCCCATAGAACCCTGAGGTTCTTTTCCGTCTCTAGCCATTTGTGCTAAAACCATTTTTATATCTTCATAAGTATATCCAAAAGCCTGTTGTCTTTGTAATAAAGTGTCTTCATCACCTTTTGGTAAATATGATGGTTTTGCAATCATATCCATAGTTATTTTATTTCTTTGAATCCAACCTTCATAATCATATGCTTCAAATAATTCTTTTTTGACCTCTTCATCAGGAATTATTCTTCCTTGTTCTAAATCAAGCATAAATATTTTACCTGGCTCTAAACGGCCGCTATATTCAACATTTGATGGTTCAGTTTCTAATACACCCGTTTCTGATGCTAATATTACAAATCCATCTTTAGTTATTGTATATCTTGATGGTCTAAGGCCATTTCTATCTAACATTGCCCCTAGTTGCACACCATTTGTAAATGCTATAGCCGCTGGACCATCCCAAGGTTCCATTATTGTCGCATGGTAGTTATAATATGCTTTTTCCTTTTCATCCATAAGCTCATTGCCATTCCATGCTTGCGGAATAAGCATCGTCATTGCTTCAGTTAATGACTTTCCTGTTGATATTAAAAGTTCAAATGCATTATCTAAAGTAGCAGAGTCGGAACAGTTTGGAGTTAATATTGGGAATAATTCTTCTAATCCATCTTTAAATTTATCTGATTTAAGCACTCCTTCTCTAGCATTCATCCAGTTTCTATTTCCCATGATAGTATTTATCTCACCATTATGAGCTAAATATCTAAATGGTTGCGCTAAGTCCCAAGTTGGAAATGTATTAGTTGAATAACGTTGATGTATTAAAGCTAATGCAGATTTAAAGTCTTTATCTTCTAAATCTTTATAAAAACTACCTATTTGTCTAGCCAAAAGTAAACCCTTATAAATTATTGTTCTACTAGATAAACTAGGTATATAAAAATATCCCTTATTATGCATATTAGAATTTCGAATAGCTATCTCTGCCTTTTTTCTAACTATGAATAATTTTCTTTCAAACTCCTCTGTTGTATAATCTTCCTTATCTATAAATACTTGCTTTATTAAAGGTTCACTACCTTTTGCTATCTCACCAATAGCATTACGGTCAACTTCAACATCTCTCCAGCCTAAAAGTTTTAAACCTTCTTCTCTCAATATTGTTTCAAAAATACCTTCACATTCTAAATCTTCATCAGATTCACGAGGTAAAAATACCATCCCTACTGCATATTGTCCCTCATCTGGTAAATAAATTTTATTCTCTTTACATTTCTTTTTGAAAAATTCGTGAGGTATTTGAATCATTATACCTGCGCCATCTCCTGTAGTTTCGTCACACCCAGTTGCACCCCTATGAGATAAATTTTTTAAAATCAGCAATCCTTTTTCAACTATTTCATGTGATTTCTCGCCCTTTATATTTGCAATAAAACCTATACCACAATTATCTTTTTCAAATTTAGGATCATACAGCCCCTGTTTCTCTGGCAATCCAATAGTTGCTATACTTTGTTTTGCTTCCATACTAATTCCCCCTTAAGTATATTGAATATACATATCTCAAATAAAATTACTCTATAATCAAAATCTCATATATAAATATAGTCTTTATTATAGAGAACTTTTCAGAATTATACAATTTTTTTAAAAATTATTTCATTTTTATTTTTTAATATCTCACCTTTTTGTTTTATATAAAGTCGAATTTGGATGTAATTATTTTCTTTTAGATATTTTTTATAATTTATATTTTAATAAACCAAATTTAAATTATAAAAAATAGTAAATATAAAACATCCATCATTCGATAGCCTTACATTTACTATTTTTTATTAATAACATTTTTAAGATTTAATTAATATCAATTGCTTCTGATTTATTAAAGTATTTTTTGCAGATATGTCTTTTATAAGATGTGTAAAATAGAATAAACATAAGGACGATACTGACAGAATAACTACTATAAATAACTTTCATATCATGGAAGTATTGAAGTAAAACAGAACACCACACTACTCTAAAGATACAGTGTGCAAATAGTGAAATTACCATTGGTTCAAAAGTTTTCTCTATTCCTCTCAAACTTCCAATATATATCTGATTCATAGCATATAACACGTATGAAGGGAATACTATCCTAATGCATTCAAGCCCAACTTTTATAACAGCCGCATCATTTGTAAATAATTTCAATATATATGGTGCAAAAATATTTAAAACTATAATAAAAATAAGTGAAATATAAACACTTATTTTCAAACTTATATTTATTCCTTTTTTTACTCTGTCATATTCCTTTGCACCAAAGTTTTGTCCCACAAATCCTGTAACAGCTAATCCTAAAGAGAATAATGGGAAATATAAAAATCCCTCTACCTTAGAGAATACCGCCATCCCTGCCATGGCTTCTGCCCCAAATGAATTTATACTAGATTGAATTATTAAAGATGAAATGCTCATGAAAATTGCTTGTAAACCCGCTGGTATACCTACTAAAAATATATCTTGTGTATATCCACTATAAATTTTTATCTGTTTTAAACTTATCTTACATTCATCATCTAAACACATTATCTTATACAAAACTAAAAGTGTGGCTAATATTTGAGAAATTAATGTTGCAATTGCTGCCCCTTTTACTCCCCAGCCAAAATATACGATAAATAAAATATCTAATATTAAGTTTAATATACACGAAAATACTAAAAAATATAATGGATCTTTTGTATTTCCAAGGGACCTTAATATTGCCGTTCCTATGTTATATAATAATTGAAATGTTATCCCTAAAAAGCATATTTTCAAATAGTCTACAGCTAAATAATATACTTCTTTAGGAGTTTGAAGTGCGGTGATAATCTGCTCCATAAACATAAGGCTTCCTATTGTAAAAATTATTCCTAAAATAAGACTTACTACAAGTGATGTCGATATACTTTTTTTAAGTTTATCATATTCATGTGCACCAAATTGATTAGCTATAACTGCACTTACACCTGTTGATAATCCGATAAAAAAATTAACTATAACCGATATTAACAATCCTGTAGAACCAATCGCCGCTAAAGCATCTGTGCCTATATATCTGCCTATGATTGCTGTATCAGCTATATTATAAAATTGTTGTAAGATTTGCGATAAAAGAATTGGCATTGTGAACATGAATAGTTGCTTTGGAATATCACCATAAGTCATATCTACTTGACACTTTGCCTGCATAAAAAAACCTCCTTTATATTTAATGTTATTCTCGCTAAAGAATATCATTACTATATAATAGGAAGCATTTTAAAGACTTATGACATAAAGATAGTCAAAAGCATATAGCCTAATAACAAATGTTATTAATTTGATTTTTCTATATCAGAAATTACAATTAAAGTTCCCTT
Organism: uncultured Clostridium sp.; assembly: GCA_945931665.1. GTDB lineage: Bacteria > Bacillota > Clostridia > Peptostreptococcales > Peptostreptococcaceae > Intestinibacter. The sequence goes on from CAMEPL010000002.1 coordinate 48,453, forward strand.
AAATTTCAAGTAAATCCCCCCATAACAATTACTTTTTATGTTGATTAAAAAATGTCTTTAATTCCTCTTTTCTAGATTTAGATAAATCAGATTTTTTTACCCCCAATATCGCGCCTTCCAAAGCCATTAATCTGTGAATACATGCTGATTCATCTATTGATTGAATTTTTAACCATGCTTTTTCGGCTCCATAATTTTTTAAATCTTCATACGTATATATTCCTACTTTATTAAGTTGACTTTCTACTACCTTACCTATATTAGGTAACTTTGATAGTTCTCCCAATTCTACTCCCCCTTTTTATATAAATCTATCACAGGCAATTTTTTATTATTTAAAATATTGATTAGATTTGATTATAATTTTTCCACTGTAACCTTATATTTTACTGGTTGATATTTTTTCAAAACCTCCCAATATGAATTTTCATTTCTGACTATTTTAAAGAAATCATCAAATTTATCAGAGTCATAATTAGAATGAATATTATATAGTTTATTTATAACTTCATTTGATTTGTAATATACCTGTATATATATTCGTTCAATAACTAATTCTCCACCTGCATTACGAGTTTCAAACTGACGAACTAAAGTACAACAACACAAATCTGTATATATAAAATCTTGTGGACGAATATTATATATTATCGAATCATGATAGCAATTAAATTTTTCATGTAAAAATTCCTCAAATGAATCTATTATAATATCTAGTTTTATATTTTTTTCATCAAATCCATTTTTATTTAAAATGTTGTTGAATATCTTTTCTGCTTGACTAGTTTTATGTTTGTCTAAAGACTTTCCATTTTGTAAATTCTGTTCTAAATCATACCCCTCAATAATTACCTCATATCCAAGAAAATAAGACATGGCTATATTCCAGATTACGTAGAAAACTGATGATAAAAATACTACTATTGATATCCTAATTATTTTATTTACACCCATAAAATTAAGAAAATAATAAATTAAATAAAATATCATAAAAAATGATAATAAATTAATTATTTTCACTACATCTTTGGATTTAATTTGGTAAACGGTTCCACAGTTGTCACATTTCATACGTACACATTCATTCCCTAAGGTTTTAAATCTTGTAGATAAATTAATTTTGCAATTACATTTGTCACAGTATTTCATTAACCTCACCCCCACTGATTTGTAGCATTTATTTCTTATTCTAATTTTATTATAGCATTGAAAAAGTTTATTTTGTCTTTTATATATGCTTTTTCTATTTATAAAAGAAGATGTCTTTAATAAATCTAATTATCAAAGACATCTTCTTTTATTTCAAAAATATTTTTTAATTCTTATAAACATTGTTTTAATATTTCTAACCCTTTATTTATTTCATCTATTGTTATTACAAGTGGAGGTAATAATCTTATTACATGTTCTCCTGCAGTTAATATTAATAATCCTTTTTGTGCAGCTATTTTTTCAATTTCTGCAGAACTTCCCTTTATTTCAATACCTATCATTAATCCCTTACCTCTGACTTCGACTATTTCATCTAAGCCCCAAGATTTTACTGTATCCATTATATAGTTTCCTTTTTTAGCTACATCATCTAAAAAACCTGGTTTAGCTAATTCGTCTAAAACAACATTTGCTGCAGCCATTGCTAGTGCATTTCCACCAAATGTTGTTCCATGATCACCAGGGACTAAGACATTTGACAATTTTTCATTTGCTAATATTGCACCAACAGGAATACCACCTGCTAGACCTTTTGCCATTGTAACTAAGTCTGGTTTTATATCGAATTCTTGGAATCCAAATAATTTGCCGGTTCTACCCATTCCAGCTTGGACTTCATCACATATTACAACTATATCTTTTTCTTGGCAAAGTTTCACTGCTTCTTCTATAAATTCTTTATCTATTGGATATACTCCCCCTTCACCTTGCACTGCCTCAAAAATAAATGCACATATTGTTTCATCTTTTAATGCTTCTTTAAATGCTTCTATATCATTTTTTTCTACATATTTATATCCAGTTGGTAGTGGATAGAAATATTTATGATATGCATCTTTACCAGTCGCCATCAATGATGCCATTGTTCTACCGTGGAAAGATTTATTTAAACTCAATACTGTACCTCTATCTTTTTCGTATTTTATATCGCTATATTTTCTAGCAATTTTCATAGCGCCCTCATTTGCTTCCGTTCCTGAGTTACAAAAAAATACTTTATCGTATCCACTTAATGAAACTAATTTTGCCCCAGCTTCTACATGTGGTTGATTGAAAAATATATTTGAGCTATGAAGTAGTTTTGCAGCTTGATATTGTATTGCCTCTACTAAACCTTCATGACCATATCCCAAAGAAGAAACACCTATCCCACTACTGAAATCTACGTATTCTTTTCCATCTATGTCTGTTATTGTTGCCCCCTGCCCCTTATCCATTACAACAGGAATTTGAGCATAAGTGTTCATAAAGTTTGCATTCCATTTTTCTTGTATATTTTTCACATTTTGTGTTAATTCCATCTAAAATCTCCCTCTTTCAATATATTATTTATTCTCTATATAATTTGTATCATCCCTAAATAGCCTTGTATTTAATTAATCAATTAAAGTACCTACACCTGCATCAGTAAATAATTCAGTTATGATTGAGTGTCTTACTCTACCATCTAAAATATGAACTTTCTTAACCCCTTGATTTAATGCATCTATACAGCTATTTATTTTCGGAATCATTCCACCTGTTATAACCCCATTTTCAAATAATATTGGTAAGTCTTCTTTATATACATGAGATATTAAGCTATCATCCATTGATGGTTCTTCTAGTAATCCTGGAACATCTGTTAAAAGAATGTATTTTTCTGCTTTAAGTGCTCCAGCTATTGCAGAACCAGCTATATCACCATTTATATTGTATATATTTCCTTCTCTATCAGCCCCAACTGTCGCTACCATAGAAATATATCCGGCATTAAGGTTATCTTGTATTATTTGTGGATTTACTTCAACAATTTTTCCCACATATCCTAAGTCTTCTTTTGTAGGTTCACAGATTAACATATTTCCATCTATGCCACAAAGTCCGACTGCTTTGCCGCCTCTTTCGTTTATTTTTAGAACTAATTCTTTGTTAACTTTTCCGGCAAGAACCATTTGCACAACTTCCATTGTGTCTTCATCCGTATATCTTAATCCATTTATAAATTCACTTTGGATTTTTAGTCTGTCTAGCATTTTGTTAATCTCTGGTCCGCCGCCATGTACAACAACTATATTAATCCCAACATAGCTCATAAGGATTATATCTTCCATTACTGCTTCTTTCAGTCTTTCATTTTTCATGGCATTTCCACCGTATTTTATTACCATAGTTTTTCCACTATGTTTCTCGATATATGGAAGCATCTCTATCAACATTTTTGCCTTATCATCGTTAAATACCATAACTATTCATCCCCCATTTCAACCTTATATTATTCCTATACTAACTTCTATAACTACCATTAATTCTAACATATTCGTATGTCAAATCGCATCCCCATGCGTTCGCCATAGCATCTCCCATTTTAAGATCCACAATAATAGTTATTTCATCATCTTCTAATATACTTCTAGCTTTCTTTTCGCTAAATTGTAGTGGTATTCCATCTTTACAAACTTCGATATATCCTTTTTTACTTTCAAAAATTATATCTATTTTATCAGGATCAAACTCAGAACCTTCACATCCTATTGCACATAAAATTCTACCCCAGTTTGCATCAGAGCCGAATACTGCTGCTTTTACCATTGTTGATGTTATAACTGCCTTTGATAATCTTGCTGCTGTTTCTTCTGTTAATGCACCTTCTACAACACACTCAATTAGCTTAGTTGCTCCTTCGCCATCTCTCGCTACTAATTTTGCAAGTTCTGTACATATATAAACTAACGCTTGTAAAAATGTATCATAATTTCTATCTTTCTCAGTAATTTTCTCATTACCAGCTTTTCCATTTGCTAATACTATCGCCATATCATTTGTGCTCGTTTGACCATCAACACTTATTCTATTAAAACTCTTGTTGGTTGCATATCTCAATGCATCTTGTAATAAACTTTGGTCTATATCTATGTCTGATGTTATAAAGGCAAGCACAGTTCCCATATTTGGATGTATCATTCCAGAGCCTTTTGCCATCCCGCCGACAACTACTTTTTTACCGTCTATGTCGATTGAAACTGTTATTTCTTTTTTAATCATATCAGTTGTCATAATTCCTTCCCTAGCAGCCATATGCCCCCTTTTACTAAGCTGACTAGCAAGTTTGCCCATATTATTCTCGATTAAATCTATTTTTAATGGTTCACCTATAACACCTGTTGATGCAACTAAAACATTCTCTGGTTTCAAATTCAATACCTCAGCAGTTGCATTAGCCATCCTAAATGCATGTTCTAATCCTTCTTTTCCGTTAAAAGTATTGGCATTTGCGCTATTTATTATTATTGCTTGTGCCTTGCCATCTTGGATATGTTTGCTTGTAACATATATTGGATTTGCCTTTATTTTATTTTGGGTGAATACTGCTGCTGCATTACATATTGTATCTGAATATATAAGTGCAATATCTTTCTTTTCTACATTTCTTCTAAGACCTACATGCATACCAGATGCAGTAAATCCTTTTGCTGCTGTTACTCCTCCTTTAATAATTTCCATCAATGTTATCGCCCCCTTTTAAAATGCTGTTGCTACTGTGCTTAAACCTTCACATTCATCAAATCCAAGCATTAAGTTCATATTTTGTATCGCTTGGCCTGCTGACCCCTTAACCATATTATCTATAGCAGAACATATAATTATCTTTGATTTATTTTCATGCACTGATATAGCACATTTATTTGATAATCTAACGTGTTTTACGGTAGCCACTTGACCAAGTGGTAATACATCTACAAATGGTTTGTCCTTATAAAATTCTTCTAGTTCTTTTTGTATCTTTTCTATTGTAACGCCTTCAGCTTTATCGCAGTAAATTGTTGATAATATTCCCCTATTCATAGGTGACAAAATAGGAGTAAATATTATTTCTACTTGCTCTCCTGCTGCCTCTGTTAAATTTTGTTCTATTTCTGGTGTATGTCTGTGGTTTCCTATTTTATAAGGAACCATATTTTCATTTATTTCTGGATAATGACTAAGTAATGTAAGTCCTCTTCCTGCACCTGTTACTCCTGATTTTGAGTCAGCTACTATTCCATCCTTTTTAATTAGTTTGCCTTTTAATAATGGCATAAGAGGCAATGATATACTAGTTACATAACAACCTGGATTAGCTATAACTTTTGCATTTTTTATTTGATCTTGATAGTGCTCACAAAGCCCATAAACTGCTTCTTCATGTAATTTTTTATCTATAAATGATACGTTATACCATTCTTTAAAAGTTTGTTCATCTTTTAATCTAAAGTCTGCACCCAAATCGACAACTTTTTTACCTTCTTTAACTGCTTGTAATACAAATTCTTCGCTAACCCCATGTGGTAAAGCTGTAAATATAAAATCGCTGTTTTTTATTACATCTTCATTTTTCATACATTTCATGTCATTTGCTATCCCTACACTTGGATAAACTTCTGTAATACTTTTATCTACAAAAGAATTTGAGCCTATTGCAGATAATTCTATTTTAGGATGTAAATTTAATAATCTTATTAATTCTACACCTACATAACCTGTAGCCCCTATTATTCCTACTTTAACTTTACTCATATTATTTCAATCCCCTTTTAATATTTTTTATCAAAAAAGCCCCTTGAAATAAATTCAAGAGGCGAAATTCCGCGGTACCACTCTTATTAATAAATTTCCTTAATCTAAGTAACATATATAAATTCTGTATATTAAAAAAGTCTCTCGGTTAAAAAACCAAGAGACGAATATACCGCGTTACCACTCTCATTGATAAGAAACTTATCCACTCTATTCTTTTAAGGCAAGATTACCTGTTTTCCTACTTAATTCAAAAAACATTCTCCAAAGTTCTCTTCACAACAGGTTTCTTTACCTAGCTTCCACCATCCCAGGCTCTCTATAAATTCTTCCTATGCTACTGTCTTTATCATCGAATCTATCTTTCTTCAATTTTAGTAAGTTTTCATATTATATATAAAATAGTATAAAACTTTTAATATCCTGTCAATAAATTAATTTTATTTTATAAATTAAATTTTTTCTTTAAGTTCATCGACTGATAAATTAATTAAAGTTTTTATTTCTTTCCTTCTTTCCTTTATATCTTTATTTTCTTTTATTATCTTTTTTCTGGCCAAACCTAGAAGTTCTATATATTCCCCATATGATTCGTCATATGTTTCTTCTAATTCTCTTTTTATTTTTGCTGATAAAGATGGACTGTTCCCACCTGTCGATATGCTTAATAATAATTCTCCTCGTTTCACATACGATGGAACAGTAAAGTTAGAAAGTTCTTTGTCATCTACAACGTTTACTAATTTACCATTTTTATTGCAGTAAGTTCCAATCTTGTAGTTTACATCTTTATTATTAGTAGCTGCTACTACTACAAACGAATCTTGTATATATTTTTCATTATAAACATCATAAATCATATCTATTTCATTTTTTATTTTATCAAATTCATCAATAAATTCTTTTGAAACTACAGTTACCTTTTTCCCAAAATCTAAAAAATTTGTAGCCTTTCTATAAGCTACCTTTCCACCACCTATTATGGTAATTTTTATATTCTCTATATCTAAATTTATTGGATAAAGCATTTTATACACCTTTCTATTATTTATTTTAGTTATTATAAAGTATATAATCTAAAATTATTATATCACAGCATTATAAAAGGCTACTACAAAGTCCCTTTCTACTTTATAATAGCCTTTTTAGTATTATATCCTAATTTAATTAATTTTAACCTTTAATTATACAGGAAGTTTTCTTCCTTCTTTTCTCCATTCTTTAAACTCTGCTGCCGCAGTAAATAAAGCATCTGTTGAAGAGTTAAGTCCAGTTTCACAAGAGTCTTGTATAACCCCTATTATAAATCCTATACCAACCATTTGCATTGCTACATCATTTGATATACCAAATAAACTACAAGCTAATGGTATAAGTAAAAGTGATCCCCCAGCTACTCCTGATGCACCACATGCAGAAACTGCAGCTAATAGACTAAGAACTACAGCTGTTGGGATATCAACTTCTATTCCTAATGTATGAACAGCTGCTAATGATAGTACAGTTATTGTAACTGCTGCACCACCCATGTTTATAGTAGCTCCTAAAGGAATTGATACTGAATAGTTGTCTTCATTTAACCCTAAATCTTCACATAATTCCATATTAACTGGTATGTTTGCTGCTGAACTACGAGTAAAAAATGCAGTTATACCACTTTCTCTTAAACATTTAAATACTAATGGATATGGGTTTTTTCTTATATTTAAATATACTATTATTGGATTTACTACAAATGCAACAAATGCCATACATCCTAATAATAATGCTAATAATGAACCATAATCTTTAAATATACCAATACCATTTGTTGATATAGCAGTGAAAACTAATCCTAATATACCAAATGGTGCAAAGCTTATAACCCATCTTACTGCTTGTGTAACTGCATTTGAAACATCAGCTAAAAATTCTTTTGTTTTATCTGATGATTGTCTTAATGCTAGACCAAATACTACTGCCCAAGCTAGTATACCAACATAGTTTGCATCTACTATAGATCCAACTGGATTACTAACTACATTAAGTAGTAATGTTTTTAAAACTTCACCTATTCCACCAGGTGCTGTTGCCCCTTCTGCAGCAGCTGCTGAACCTAAGTTAACTGTAACTGGGAATATAAAACTTGCTACAACTGCTACTAATGCAGCGCAGAAAGTACCAATTAAATATAATGATATAACTGATCCCATGTTGTTCTTTTTACCTTCTTTATGTTGCGCTAAAGCACCCATAACTAAGAAAAATACTAATACTGGAGCTACTGCTTTTAATGCTCCAACAAATAATTCCCCTAAAAGTCCTATTACTGTCACTTTTGGAACAGTTAAAGCTAAAATAATACCTATTATCATACCTACTAATATACGCTTAACTAAGCTGATACTGTTCCATTTTTCTAAAAGTCCCTTCATAAACCCTATTCCTCCTTATATTATTTTGTGCATACGATAAAAAGAAAAAAACATTCCATTTATCTTTTGTTAATTTTTACCTATGTTTTATTATATGATACAATATTTCTCCATTAATTGCCATAAAAAAACAAAAAGTCTAAATTTTCCGATACAATTTTATTTTTTTAATATTAAATAAATTAATTTTTATCTTATTTTAAATTTCATTTTTATTATTATTTTTATATAAAATCAATAAAAAAATCTCATCTTTTAAAAGTTTAAAAGATGAGATTTCATTATCTCCATATAATTTTTTTTATATAAAAAAATCATTTATTTGAATTAATTAATTTTGCTATATCTTTTGCAAAATAAGTAATTATAATTGTGGCTCCTGCTCTTTTTATAGACATTACAGCTTCATATATAGCATCTTCACTTAATAGACCTTTTTTAACAGCTTCTTTTAACATAGAATATTCACCACTTACATTATAAGCTGCAATAGGTAAATCGTAATTTTCTTTAAATCTTCTTATTATATCTAAATAAGAAAGAGCTGGTTTTACCATTATTATATCCGCACCTTCTGCAATATCCAAATCTGCTTCTATCATAGCTTCATTAGAATTTGCTGGATCCATTTGATATGTTTTTCTATCCCCAAAAGCTGGTGCTGAGTTTGCTGCATCTCTAAATGGTCCATAGAATGCTGATGCATATTTTGCACTATATGCCATTATTGCAACAGTTTCATATCCATTTTCATCTAATGCATTTCTAATTGCTCCTATTCTTCCATCCATCATATCAGAAGGGGCAACCATATCTGCACCTGCTTTTGCATAACTAACAGCTATTTTTGATAAATATTCTAATGTTTTATCATTATCTACATATCCGTCTTCAGTTAGTATTCCACAATGTCCATGGCTAGTATATTCACACATACAAACATCACATATTACATCCATCTCTGGTGCAACTTCTTTTATCTTTCTTATACCTTGTTGCAGTGACCCATTATCATTATATGCTTCACTACCACAGCAGTCTTTTTTATTGTTATCAGGAACACCAAATAATATTACATGTTCTATTCCCAATTCTACTAATTCTTTTATTTCATCTTCTAACATATCTACAGAGAAGTGATAAACGCCTTCCATAGAAGGTATTTCTCTTTTTATATTTTCACCATCTACTATAAATAAAGGATAGATTAAATCTTCTTTTTCTAATTTTGTTTCTCTTACTAAATTTCTTAAAGCTTTTGTAGCTCTAAGTCTTCTTGGTCTTCTTAACATTTTTTGCTCCTTTCATATTAATCGGTAGCCTACTGTGCCATTGCATCTATCATACTTTCAATAGATGCATTTTCTGCTTGTTTATAAACTTCTAAACTATTATCTAAAATAGTTTTTGTAGTTATATTTCCTATTGATATTATTTTAGTATTAGATAGTTTATTCTTATTCTCTTCCCCAATTAAATTGATAAAGTTAGTAACAGTTGATGAACTAGCAAATGTTATATAGTCTAGATTTCCTTTTTCTAATGCATTTATAGCTTCTTCTCTTTTACTATCATCAATAACACTTTCATATGTTATAACTTCTGTTACATTAGATATTTCATTTAATTTTTTAACTAGGAATTCTCTAGCATTTTTAGCTCTAGGAATTAATATTTTATCATCTTTAGTCACAATATCTTTTAATTCATCATATAAAGATTCTCCAACAGCTTTTTTAGGTTGTATATCCGGTTTAATTCCTCTTCTTTCAATAGCTTTAGATGTTGCAGCACCTATTGAGCAAACTTTTATATTGGCAAGTGCTCTACAGTCTAGTCCCATTTCATCTAATTTATCAAAGAATATATCTACTCCATTTTTACTAGTTAAAACTAAGTATGTATAATCTTTAAGATTTTTAATCTCATTTTCTAATTCTTTGTTATCTTCAACTTTTTCAATTTTTATTGTTGGTATTTCAATAGGGTTTCCACCTAAGTCCATTATTCTCTCTACTAGTTTGCTATTTTGACTTCTTGATCTAGTAACCATTATACTTTTCCCAAACAGAGGTTTATTCTCAAAGAAGTTTAGCTTTTCTCTAAGGTTTACAACTGTTCCAATTACTATCAATGTTGGTGGTTTTACACCTTCTCTAACTGCAACTTCATAAGCATCTTTAAGAGTTGCTGTAACAACACTTTGGTTGTAACGAGTTGCCCAGCTTATAAATGCTACAGGAGTATCCTTATCCATACCTTCTTTAATTAAATTTTCGCTTATATTTTTTAAATTCGCTACACCCATTAAAAATACAAGTGTCCCCCTCATATTTGCTAGCGCATTCCAGTTTATTTCAGGGTTTTCTTTTCCATCTTTTCTAAGATGACCTGTTATAACATGAAATGATGATGCATGGTCCCTATGAGTTATTGGAATTCCAGCATAACAAAGCCCACCGATTGCTGAAGTTATTCCTGGAACAACCTCAAAATCAATTCCCTCTGCTTCAAGAAGTTCACCTTCTTCTCCACCTCTACCAAATACATATGGATCTCCACCTTTAAGTCTTGTTACTATTTTTCCTTCTAAGGCTTTATCTGCTATTATTCTATTTATTTGATCTTGAGGTACTAAATGGTCACTTGATGCTTTTCCAACATTTATAAACTCGCAGCCTTTTTTAGCTTCTTTTAAATAATTTATATTAGCAAGTCTGTCATAAACTATAACATCTGCTTTTCTTATGCATTCTAACCCTTTTAATGTTAATAGTTTATAATCGCCAGGTCCTGCCCCCACTAAGTAAACTTTCCCCTTCATTATTTTTCATACTCCTTTAATACACTTTTTGCTAATTCATATCCTATTTTTTGTGCATCAGCTAGAGTTCCTTCTTTAGATTTAATTACTATTTTCTTTCCGTCTCCATCTCCATAAAGTCCAGTCAGAGTAATTTTTTCTCCATCTACTTCACAATAAGCTCCCATAGGTATATGACAACTTCCATTAACACCTATTAAGAAACCCCTTTCTGCATCTATTTGTACTTTTGTAATATTATCTTTTATAGAATCTATTATTTTTTCAGTCTCTTTATCATCTTCTCTAATTTCAAGAGCTAATATTCCTTGTGCAGGAGCAGGTAACATAATATCTGTCGGTATATAATAATCTATTTTATCTTGTAGACCAGCCCTTTTTAATCCAGATGCTGCTAGTACTACACCATCAAGATTTTCAGTTTCTATTTTTTTTATTCTTGTTTCGATATTACCTCTTATAGGTACTATTTCTAAATCTGGTCTATGCTTTAATAATTGATATTTTCTTCTCTTGCTTCCAGTACCTATTCTTGCACCTTTAGGTAAATCCTCTATACTTTTATATCCTTCTCTGAAAATAAGAGCATCTCTTGGATCTTCCCTTTTAGGAGAAGGTGCAAATTTAAGTCCCTCTGGAAGATTTGATGGCATATCTTTCATACTGTGTACTGCCATATCTATTTCTCTATCTAAAAGGCTTTTTTCGATTTCTTTTACGAATAATCCTTTATCACCTATTTTATCTAGTGGTAAGTCTTTTATTAAATCACCCTTTGTTTTTATAATTTTTATCTCAAATTCAACATGTGGATTTGCTTTTTTTAATTGCTCTACAACCCAATTTGTTTGAACAAGGGCTAAATTACTACCTCTAGTTCCTACTACTAATTTCATATTTATCTCCTTAAATGTTTTTCAAGATTATTTTCTTTTATTATTTTTATTAACTAATATTGTAGAAAAATATGATATTTTTTCTTGTAGATGGACATCTCTTAAATCTTTGTAAACTACTTCTGTATCTTGAGATGAGTTACTTACTAAAATAGCACTATCTATTAAATCGTATTTTTCTAGTTTTTGAACGATTTCTTTAAAATTCTTATATACTTTCATAAGAACAAAACAATCATATGTTTGTAATGCTGAATCTATTTTCTCATCCTCCATAGTACATGGTATAACCATAAGTGGGTCTGTATCCATTACTAGTGGGAAATTTTGATTTGATGCTATGTTTGAGAAAGATGATATTCCAGGAATAGTTTCTACTTCTATTTCGTCTATTAATCTTTCCATAACATATACATAAGTACTGTATACCATTGGATCTCCTAAAGTTATAAATCCTACTTCTTTTCCATCTTGTACGTCAGCTTTAATTTCAGCTGCCACCTTATCCCATGCTGCCATTTTTTCAACACTATCATTGCTCATTGGGAAATGTCTTTGTTTTATTTCAACATTCTCTGGTACATATTCTTTTACTATTGATAGTGCTAAACTATCTCCACCTTTTTTGGGTTCTGGTGTATATAATATATCTAGTCTTTTTATTGTATTTACTGCCTTTACTGTTACCAGTTCACTATCTCCTGGTCCAGTTCCTATTCCATAAAATTTTGCCATTTATATTTCCTCCATTTAGTCTCGTTCGTTAATTTATGCTAACTCTTTTTCTAATTCTTTCGCGCAATCTAATACATGATTAACAAATTTATCTTGGATTGCAGGGTATTCTCCTAAACCTTGTAAATGTACATTTACATTAAATCCTTCTTTTTCTAATATAGATTTCCATGAATCTTCTTCATCACTGGCCATATCATTAGTAGCATGGTCTCCTGCGACTAACATGAAAGGTAATACATCAACTGTTTTTATATTGTCTGCTTTTAGTTTTTTAACTACTTGTTCTATTTCAGGATATCCCTCAACTGTTCCTATATATACATTCATGTCATTATCTCTAAACATATATTCTAAAGCTGGATAAGCTGCATGGCTTTCGTGCGTAGTTCCGTGTCCCATAAATACAATCGCTTCATCCGGTTTAATTACTTCAAGCTGTTTTCTTACAGCTTCAACTGTTTCTTTATAGTCTTCTATTGAAGTTAAAAGAGGTCTACCTAAACCTATCTTTTTAAATTTAGATTTAAAGCTTTCCACTTGTTCTTTTAACTTATTGTATTCTTCACCACATATTATGTGTAATGTTTGAACTATTACTTCTTCATAACCTGCATCTGCTAATTTTTGTAGAGCCTCTACTGGATTATCGATAAACATATTATCTCTCTTTTTTAATTTTCTAATTATCATATTTGAAGTAAATGCTCTATAAAAATCATATCCTTTTAAGTTTTCACTTATTTTTCTCTCGCATACCTCTATTGTCTTTTTTCTAGTTTCATGATAGCTTGTACCAAAGCTTACTACTAATACTGCTTTTTTCATCTTTACTTTCTCCTTAATATTTACATACTCCTCCAATTTAAAAATAAAAATAACCCATAAAACTATACTATTTTTTCTATATCTTCAATTCTATTTATTACTTTTGGATAATCAATTTGTTTTCTAGTTATGATTACCGCTGGTATATTTAAAGCTTTGCATGCATTAATTTTTTCTAAAAATCCTCCTGCAATTCCACTTTCTTTAGTAATTAATAAATCTACGTCGTATTGTCTATAAGTAGCTATATTTATTTCTTCAGAAAAAGGCCCTTTCATAGCTATAATATTATCTGCATTAAGTCCTAATTCTTCACAGCTTTTAAGAACATCACTTGTAGGCAATACGCGCGCAATTAGTTTTTTTCCCTTTATAAGTTCTATATATTTATCTAAATTTTTACTTCCTGTTCCAATAAATATGTTGTTCCCCCTTTCGCTCGCAATTTTGCATGCTTCCTCTATATCTTCAACAACATATACATTGTCATAATCTATTTGTTTTATAAGAGATTCTCTTTCAAATCTCACGTAATCAATGTTTGATATCTTTGAACATTCAATTGCATTACTAGACACAATTGTCGCATAAGGATGTGTTGCATCTATTATTTGAGTTATGTTCTTTTCTTTTATTAAAGATATCATATCTTCTATTGTCAATTTTCCTAAGAATACATTATCTGTCGCTTTTTTTGCAATATCTCTCCCATATTCTGTTGTTACTGAAACCATATATGGTAAATTCATCTCATTTAATTTATTGCAAATATTTATACTATCGGATGTTCCACCTAATATTAAAATCATGGTATGTATCCTTTCCTTTAATGCTTAATAATTTTATTTTTATAATCTTTAATTATACAGTATATCCTCTTGGAGTTATCATTAAATCATCGTGGATATATGTTGATTTGTTTCCGATTATAACCATAGTAGTCATATCGACTCTTTCAAAATCCATTGTATCGAAAGTGCATATGAATTTTTCTTCATCTGCTCTTCCTACGTCTTTTACTATTCCAACAGGTGTTGAACCATCTTTAAATTCACTCATTATTTTAAACGCAGTTGCTAAATGTTCGCTTCTACCTTTACTTCTTGGATTGTATAAGCATATTACAAAATCAGCTTCTGCTGCTAATCTTAATCTTTTTTCTATAACTTCCCACGGAGTCATTAAATCACTTAAACTTATATGACAGAAGTCATGCATTATAGGTGCTCCTAATACAGCAGCTGCTCCTATACTTGCTGTAACTCCTGGTACTACTTTAACTGGTATATCTACACCTTGTTTAGTTACTAGTTCAAGTATAAGTCCTGCCATTCCGTATATTCCAGCATCTCCGCTACTTATAACAGCTACTTTTTTACCTGTTTTAGCTATTTCAATAGCTTCTTGGCATCTATCTACTTCTTTTCTCATACCATTTTGAACTACTTCTTTATCTTGTATAAATTCCTCAACTAACTTTATATATGTTTTGTAACCTACAATTACTTCAGCATCTTCCATTGCTGCTATTGCTTCTTGTGTCATTAAGTCCCTGCATCCAGGACCTATTCCTATAACGTATATCATTTGTTCACTCTCCCTGCCGAAAATGTTATTCCAGTGTATTTTTGTTTTTCAATAATAATATTTCCATTGCTAAGTAAATGTGCACATGGTTCTGCTACAGAATATACTCCTACATTCTTTTTAACCCATTCTGATTTACCATATAGATAATCTACTTGTGATATTTGTTGTACGGTAAATGTTTTAAAATCCACATCTAAATAATTAGCTAGGTCTATTATTGCTTGTTCATCTTTTTTTATTTCTATACTACCTATTGTTTTTATAGAATTTATATCTATATTATTAATTTCTAAAAACTCTTGTAGTGATTCTCTCATATGTTGACTATCAGTATTCCTCTTACATCCAACTCCTAAGACAATGTCTTTTGGAACTAATTTTATTATTTTTTTGCTTTGGAAATTCAGTCTTCGTTTATTACTTACTACAACTACTGTTTCTATATTTTCTAAATCCTTATTATTAGTATGATTTAGATTCAACATATCATCATATGTTAAAAGTGTAAAACCTCGTGTATCTATATGATAATCTCCATCTAAAAATAATCCTACTGGTTTATTATTAACTATCATAGAGTTTATCTTTAATACATTATCTCTGAAATTTTCTATATATCCATTCAAGTTTTTTGCAATCATATCTAATGAAGATTTATTGTTTACATCTGTAGCAGTTGTTATAACTGGGTTTGCATCTATCAAATGACTTAGATATAAAGTCATTTCATTTGCTCCTCCCATATGTCCACTTAATAAACTTATTACATTAGTTCCTTTTTCATCTGTTACTATTACTGCTGGATCCTTAAATTTACTTTGTATTAATGGAGCAATTGTCCTTACTACTATACCTGTAGCCATAATAAATACTATATATCTGTATTTATCAAATATAGTAGGAATAAAATTGCTTAATTTATCTTTTATCCTAACTATATTTTCACTATCTTGATATTCGACTTTTAGTTTATCTTTATTTGTAACATTATCATCGTTACTTATGTTACAAACCTCTTGTAACTCTTTAGATTTTTCTCTTTTTACAAAATAAATTTGACCTTCATTCAATCTATTTTGTATCTTTATGGCAAGTTTTTTCCCATTTTCAGTAATACATATAATCGCAATTTTATTATTTTCTGTACTCATGTTTGAAGTCCTTATCATATAATTTTGAATTATTATATGTAGTACCTAAGAATTCCCCTACCATTATTAATGCTGTTTTCTTTATGTTATTTTCTTTTACTTTAGCTGCTATATCTTCTAAAGTTCCTTTTACTACTTTTTCATCTGGCCAAGTAGCTTTGTATACTACTGCTATTGGAGTAGTTTTTGGATATCCACCAGCTATTAATTTTTCTACTACTTTTTCGATTTCTTGAACAGATAAGAATATTACCATTGAAGTTTGGTGTTGTGCAAAAGATTCTATAGATTCTTTTGGTGGAACTGGAGTTCTTCCTTCCATTCTAGTTATAACAACACTTTGAGATACTTCTGGAACTGTATATTCAACTCCTAGTGCTGATGATGCACCTAAAAATGAACTTACGCCAGGTGTACAATCATAATCTATATCTAATTTTGCTAAATCCTCAACTTGTTCTCTTATTGAACCATATATAGAGAAATCACCTGTTTGTAATCTTACAACTGATTTTCCTTCTTTAA
This sequence comes from uncultured Clostridium sp., assembly GCA_945931665.1. GTDB lineage: Bacteria > Bacillota > Clostridia > Peptostreptococcales > Peptostreptococcaceae > Intestinibacter. The sequence continues at coordinate 65,164 of CAMEPL010000002.1, forward strand.
TTCCTTTTTCCATAACATCTATTATTTCTTGTAAATTCATATATGCACTGTCATGTATTTCACAACCTTCTTTACAATATTCAAGAAGAGCTGGATTTACTAATGAGCCTGCATATATTACAACATCTGCATTACTCAGTAATTTATATCCTTTTAATGTTATTAATTCTTTATCCCCAGGACCTGCCCCTACAAAATGTACTTTATTAATGTTAGTATTCATTGTCTTCTTCTACTCCTTTTTCGCATGAAATTATATATATTGGATTGTGAGGTTTAAAATATTCCCCTGTTCCTAACTTTTCAAGTTTAGCAACATTTAAAACTGTAACATCAATATTTTTAAATCCTTTTTCTTTAACTAATCTCAACATTTCATAAAATGTATCTATTATTATAAAGTTTGCTACAAGTCTTCCTCCGTCAACTAGTAATTGTTTAGACCAATCTATAATTTCTTCTAGTTTTTTACCTGTTCCTCCAAGGAAAATTGCATCTGCCTTTATATCTTTATCTAATTCAACAGGTGCATAAGCTTTTATCACTTCTACATTATCTAAATTAAATTTTTCTTTATTTTTATTTACTAAATCAATTGCGTCATCATTACGTTCAATAGCTATAACTTTTAAGTTTGGATAACTATATCCAGCTTCAATTGATACACTTCCAGTCCCTGCTCCAACATCGATAAAAGTCTTTGCATTTAATAACTCTAATTTGTTTAGAGAAATCGCTCTAACTTCTTCTTTTGTTATAGGAACTTTTCCTGTTATAAAGTCCTTATTCTTCATCTAATATCACCACTACATTCATATCAAAATTTTCAACTGCTAATATATCTTCTGGTCTTCCTATTGTTATTTTTTCATTTTCATAAGATAAGTTTTCACCTACAACAATAGTTTTGTTTAGATTTCTTTTTTGTATTTCTCTACTTATTTCATGAGGTCCTATTTTACTATCAGTGACCATGCACACTTTTTTATGAGAAAGTATATAATCGAAATCCGGTACTTTTCCATGACTACTTGTAATATAAACATCATTCATATCAACAAATATTCTTGAGAATATATATTGAAGAGAGCTTATTCCAGAGACTATATTTAGATGTTGATGTTCTATATTATTTGAAAGATATTTTCCAATTCCATATATAGATGGATCTCCAGATGCTATAACAGAAATATTTTTATCTAAGTTATTTTGTATATATTCTAGGATTTCTTTTAAATTAGTAGCTAAAACTATTTTTTTGCCTTTAAAGTCTTTTATTGATTCTAAATTTCTTCTTCCACCAATTACTACATCTGATGAATAAATAAGTTGTTCACCTAATTTAGTAATATAGCCTGTATTACCAGGCCCTAAACCTATAATATTTATCATCTGAATACCTCCACTATAGAATCTGCATTATCTGATTTTGCTAGGTATGATTTGTCCATCCTAAACATATACACACCTACTTCAATATCATCATCACCTAAATGCTGTTTTACTCTATCCCTACATTTATTACATAATATTTCATAAACATCTGTGTACTCACTATTATCTATTATTTCTACTGCACCTTCAGCTGTTACACATTTATCTATTTCTTGTAAGAATTCTAGTGGGGCACCCATAAGTGCTAAGTTTGCAATCATAATCTCATTCCTAGCGTCAGCAACCTTGCTATGAGTATGGAATATTCCAGCAGCTATCTTTATGAATTTACCAATATGTCCAGCCATAAGAATTTTTTTATAGCCCATACGTTTAGCTTCCATAAGCATATATCCCACAAAATTACTCATTCTGACTATATATTTTTCATCTAGTTCAAGCTCATTTTTTATAAATTCTTCACCATGATTCCCTGGAACTAAGATTATTTTATCTAGCCCTTGAGCCCTTTTCATCTCAAGCTCAATAGATAATGATTTTTTCCATCCTTCATCACTCATTGGTTCTACTATTCCAGAAGTACCTAAAATAGATATTCCTCCTACTATACCAAGTCTAGGATTAAATGTTTTTTTAGCAATTTCAACACCTTGTGGCGCTGATATAGTAATCTTTAATGTTTTTGCCTTATCTATATATGTATTTAAATCTGTTCCTAAAACTTTGTGAATCTCAGTTTTAATCATGTTCATTGGAACTGGATTAATAGCAGATTTTCCAACCTCCACTTTTAACCCTTTTTTTGTTACTGTTCCTACTCCTATGCCACCTGTTACATAAATATCTTCTCCCTCATTAACTCTTTCGACGATTTCTGCTTTTGCAAAAATATCCATTTTATGAGTTGCATCGATATCATCTCCACCATCTTTTTGGATAGAACAAATTGCATATTTTTTATCTATTTCTATATTTTCAGGCTTTAAAGTAAGATAAATTCCTTTTGGCGTATCTATGTTAACTGATTCTAGCTTCTTCTGAGTAATTAACATATATGTTGCTGCCTTAGAAGCTGCAGCTGCACAAGATCCAGTAGTATATCCTCTTCTATATTTTTTGCCGTCTATATATACATACTCTTCCATAACTTTACCTACATTGCATATAGTATTGCATTCACTATCGCAGCAGCAATATTGCTACCACCTTTTCTACCTTGTGCCACTATATGAGGTATTTCTGTTTGCTCTAGTTCATATTTTGATTCAGCAGCACCAACAAATCCAACAGGAACACCTACTACTGCATCTACATTACAGCCTGATTTTTGCATTTCCATAACTTTGTATAATGCTGTTGGAGCATTTCCAAGAACAAATATTTTTCTACCTGTATCTTGCATGGCTAATTCAACTGCAGCCATAGAACGAGTTATACCTTTTTCTTTTGCTAATTCTTTTGTTTTTTCATCTGCAACTAAACATTTATATTCACAACCTAGTGCGTTTAATCTTGTTTTATTTATTCCACTTAAAGCCATATTTGTATCTGTGTATATTGTACATTTGTTATTTAATGCATCTATTATTTTTTCCACTGCAGTTTCTGATATTTTTAATATATCTAAGTATTCAAAATCTGCACTTGTGTGTATACAACGCTTTATTATTTTTTCTTCTATTTCATTTTTAAATTTATAACCTGGTCTTATATCATCGATTATCCCTTGAATTATTTCAAAGCTTCTTACTTCTATCATTTTTGGATCTTTAATATATTCCATTCTTCTTCCTCCCTGACTTTTCCATCAATAATATCAGATGTATATATTTTTTTATAATATTGAGATATTTCATTCTCCTTCAAATATTGAATTATTCTCTTATCATCCATTTCTTTATGCATTAGAATTCCAACAACGGTTCCGCTATGGGCTATATTTACACCATAACATCCAAATTTATCAGAAACCTCTATTATATCTTTCAAAAATGGTTTCTGATGTATATTTTCATTTGCCAAACCACTATATGTACATGCTCTTCCTATTAAATTAAGGTCTTTTTTAGCTAATCCTTCATCTAATAAGTCAAATGATTTTTTTATTATTTCTTTATTCTGCATCTTATACATTTTATAATTTGGCATAGTTCTAATTAATTTTGTATTTAAAATATCATTTGGCTCTAATATAACTACCTTCGTATCATTAATTCCACCTAGATATTTTTTGATATCTGCTGTTAGGGGATTAAATATACTATGTTGATTTAGTAGTAGGGAATCAGTCGCTTCTATTTTTACGGCTAATTTGGAGATTTCTTCTCCGGTTAAGGTTTTATTCAACATAGATAATGTAGCTTTTATTGTAGCTCCAATATCTGCGGTAGAACTAGCCATTCCCTTTCCAACAGGAATTTGGCTATTTATATTAAGTGATATATTTTTTGTATCCTCTACAGGTATATTAAATTTTTCAAAAACAAGCTCCATAGCTCGCCTTGATTTCCTAGGACCTTTGTAGATTATGTCATTACTTTCTTCTAAAGTTGCCACTGAAAATAAATTAATTGCATATGATGATAAATATTCTTCATTATCCAAAATCCCTTGTACAAATTCTCCGCAAGATGCTGGGCATACTCCATAAAACTTCATAATATTATCCCAATATCTTTTTTAATGATTCTATTAAAATCTTGTTATCTTCGTGCCCTTTTATAGCCACTCTAACATAATTTTTATATAAACCAATAAAATTTGATGCATCTCTTATAAGAATATTGTACTTTTCAAAAAGCTCTAATTTTAATAAATTAGCTTCGCGATCTTTTAATTTCATGAGAACAAAATTTGTATCTGTATCATAAACCTTTAATTGTGGTATTTTTCTTAACTCTTCTAACATAAACTTTCTTTCGTTTATATAGTAATCTTTGCTGTTTCGTATATATTCTTTATCTTTAAATAAGTAATTAGATAAATTTTCAGCAAAAGAATTTATAGTCCAAGGTTCTTTATACTCATATATATTTTTTATTATTTGCTCATTAGTAGTAACCCCATATCCTAATCTAAGACCTGGCATTCCAAAGAATTTAGTTACTGCCTTTAGTATAAATAAATTTGGTGTTTCTTCTACTCTATTTATTAGAGTGTATTTTTCTTCATTTCCTACAAACTCCATAAAAGTTTCATCTACAATTAAAAGTTTATTATTTTCAATCATCAAATCTAATAATTCATTTAAATCTTTAACCTTCCCATTTGGATTATTGGGATTACAAACAAACAAACTATCAAACTTATCTATATTTTTTTGTATCTCATCCAAATCAATGCTAAAATTATCTTCTTCTTTTAAATGAAAGTTTATTACTTCTAAATTATTTAATTTAGCTCCTCTACCATATTCAGAAAAAGTAGGGTTTAAAATTGCTATTCTCTTTTTTATACTTTTCATAAGTAGATATATAATTTCTGTAGCTCCATTGCCTGGAATTATATATTCACTGTCTATATTTATATAATTAGAAATATTATTTCTTAAGTTTGTATAATTTATATCTGGATAGCTTCTACTTTTCTCTAACCCTTCCAAAACATATTTTCCTAGATCGGAAATTATATGTGGATTTACATTTGAACTAAAATCAATTATATCCTTTTTGTCTTTTCCAAACTGTTCAGCCATATTATCGACATTAGCCCCATGACCTAAATCCTTCATATGTATCCTCCTTATAATCATTAATTACATGAAAATACAATATATTATCACGTAAAATAATGTGAATACTAGCATAGAAGTTAAAGAAGTTGCGTATAAAATTTTGTTTGTTCTTGCTATATCTTGAACTTCTATTTCTCTAGTTTTATCTCCAATAGTCGGCTTATATACTGTTTCTCCAAAATAAACATTTGTACCACCTAATTGGATTCCTAATGCACCTGCAACTGCACCTTCTGAAAATGCACAGTTTGGGCTTTTATGATTTTTTCTATCTCTTATTGCTATTTTGAAACAATTTTTATAATCATTTCTCAAGAAAAAGTTTCCTATTGTAAATAATATAACTGATATTCTCGATGGAATATAATTAGCTATATCATCAATTTTTGCCGAAGCAAAACCAATATGAAGATATTTTTCATTTTTATATCCTACTGTTGAATCTAAAGTATTAATTGCTTTATAAGTCATTGCAAGTGGGGCTGCAAGTGATATTCCACCAACAGTTAATCCTGCACCAATAAAAGCATAAAATAACGGTGAAATTAAACCATCAACAGTATTTTCTGCAACTGTCTCTACTGTTGCTCTTATTATTTCTTTTTCACTTAAATTTTCAGTATCTCTACCTACTATATAAGATAGTTGAATTCTTGATTTTTCTATATTTCCTGTCTTTAATACTTCATAGATCTTTTTTGCTTCATCTTTTAAGCATTTTGTAGCTAATGTTGTATAAATCACAACTGAATTAATTATAACATAAATTACCATGTTAAAACTTACCAGTTTAATAATTATGTAAGTTATTAAAAAAGTTATTCCTACAGTTATAAACCATAGAAAAAATCCACCTATTTTTAATCCTTTATCACTTTTTGCTACTTTTCTTATAAAGTTTTCTACGACCTTTATTAATTTTCCTATATATTTAACTGGATGAGGAAATGAATAAGGGTCACCTACAATCAAGTCAGTAATATATCCTAAATATAATGATAGTATATTCATCTTATTTATTTCCTTTTTCTAAAAAGTTTGCTATACAATCTAAGTTGTTATAAAAATGAGTATGTAAATAAGTTGCTAAGGTATTTCCACTACTATACCCTCCATCCCATCTATCTACGACTACTCCATTTCTTTCTTTTGTCATTTCGTATGCACAAGGCTCCTCACTATCAAATATTGAGTGGTGGAACTCATGTCCTTTTATTACTTGTCCCTTTTTAGCTAAAACAGTATCTTCTTTTGCTTTACCATTACAATATCCAAATCGTTTCAATGATGATGTCATTTTGCTCGTTCCTTTAAATATGCCGACCATATCGAACAACTCTTTATTTTGATTTTCTAGTTTTTCGCCTAAATACATAAGACCGCCACATTCTGCATATATAGGTATATTATTTTTATGAGCATCTAATATTGATTCTCTCATTGATTTATTGTCATGTAATTCTTTTGAGAATATTTCTGGGAAACCTCCTCCTATATAAATATAATCAGCTTTTGGAACTTTCTCATCATGCATCGGACTAAAATATTTTATTTCTAATCCTAGCTTCTCTAATAATTCTATATTTTCTCTATAGTAGAAATTAAATGCTTTATCAAATGCTATAGCTATAGATTTATTTTCTACTTTATGTTCTTTTATAAATTTATCTAAATCAAAATTGCTATCTATGTCTTGTGTTTCTGATATTTCTAATATTCTATCAATATCTATATATTTTTCGATTTCATCTGCTAAGTTATCAAATTTTTGCTTTAAAGAGTCCATTTCTACACTTGGTACAAGACCTAAATGTCTAGACTCTAGTGAAAATTCTTTATTTGGTGGAAAATATCCTAAGACTTCTATGCCTGTGTATTTTTCGATAGCACTCTTTAAAGTATTGTAATGACTTTCACTTTTTACATTATTAGTTATAACACCTTTTATATTTACATCAGTATCTAGCATTTTATATCCTAAAACCATAGCTGCAGCAGATGCGGCCATAGCTTTTGCATTTATGACTAATATAACTGGTGCTTTTAACATTTTTGATGTATATGAACTTGTGCAATCATTTAAATCTATTCCATATCCATCATATAATCCCATTACACCTTCTACTACTGCTATATCAGCATCTTTATATGCTTCTTTTACTATATACTTTATTTTTTCATCTTCAAGCATATATGAATCTAAATTTCTAGAATATCTTCCTGTTATAAAAGTATGATAAGAAGGATCTATATAATCTGGTCCAACTTTAAATGGTTGTACCTGTAGTTTTCTTTTTGTAAGTGCTTGCATTATACCTAATGAAATAGTCGTCTTTCCGACACCACTATTTGTCCCTGCAATTAATATTTTCTTCATCTCTACCACCTATTGTCCTTTACTTTCTTCGTGCTCTTGCATTATTTGATATATCTTTTCTATATCAAGATGTTCTCTTAAGAAGTCTGCTAATCTGTCGTATTCTTTATCCTTAAATTCTTTAAATGATTTAACTTTACTGTCTATTTTATCTAGACCTTTCATTTCTCTTATGTTGTTTAATATAGTTCTAGTAAAATCTATATCATCAAATATTCCATGAAGGTATGTTCCGAAAACATTGCACTCTGAGTTTACACTTCCTTCTGTGTAATTAACTTTTTCATCTAATTTTTGTGTAATTGTGCATAGATTTTTTATTTCATTACCTCTATTGGTAACGCCCATATGTATTTCATATCCTTTAACTTTTTTACCTTCTAAATTATTTAAATATCCACTTAAATCCTTATCTATTATTGCCTCAACTTGAGTTGTCGTCTTTTCTAGTTCAAAAGTTGTTTCAGTATCTAGAAGACCTATCCCTTCAACTTCCTCTAAATCACTTTCGACATGATATGGGTCTCTTAATTTTTTACCTAGCATTTGATATCCACCACAAATACCTATAACTAATTTTCCTCTTCTATGTAATTCCTTTATTTGTTCTTCAAGACCATTATTTCTTAAAAACATTAAATCATCTATTGTACTTTTAGTACCTGGAATAATTACTATATCAGGATTTCCTAGAGATTCTCCATAATCTACATATCTAATACTTACATCTTCTTGAGTTTCAAATATATTAAAATCTGTAAAATTAGACATATGTGGCGTTCTAACAATTTCTATATGTATATCATTTCTCGCCATTTGCTTTTTAAATCTCGTAGTTACACTATCCTCATCTTCTATTTTTATATCAGAATAAGGTACAACACCTAATACAGGCACATTTATTATTTCTTCTAACATTTTTACTCCGGAATCTAAAAGCTCTTTTCTACCTCTAAATTTATTTATTATTACCCCTTTTACTCTCTTTCTATCTTCTTCGCTTAATAAAAGTATTGTTCCAGCAAGTGATGCAAAAACGCCACCTCTATCAATATCACCAACTAATATTACTGGTGCATCTGCTATTCTTGCCATTCCCATATTGGAAATATCTCTTTCCATTAAGTTGATTTCTGCTGCACTTCCTGCACCTTCCATAACAACTATATCGTAGTTTTCTTCAAATTCTTTAAATATATCTCTCAATACATCCATTAACTCTAGCTTATATTCATGGTATTGTGGAGAAGTCATATCTCCAACTACCTTTCCTCTTACTATAACTTGGCTTTTATTGTTGCCACATGGTTTAAGTAATATTGGGTTCATATCTGCTATTGGTTCTAATCCACATGCTTCTGCTTGTGAAACTTGGGCCCTTCCCATCTCTAGTCCTTCCTTTGTTATAAATGAATTAAGGGCCATATTTTGAGATTTAAAAGGAGTTACAGTATAGCCATCTTGTTTAAATATTCTACCTAAACCTGTAACTATTGTACTTTTCCCAACATTGGATGCAGTTCCTTGAAACATTATTTTCTTACTCATAGCCTCTTCCCCTTCTATTATTTATAGCGCTATATATTAACTAAAATAAATCTATATTTATCGTATATATATTTAGAAAACTAACAAAAAAATCCTAATAACGAGATTAGGATTTTTTGTAT
>CAMEPL010000003.1 GCA_945931665.1 uncultured Clostridium sp.
GATCCAGATGGGCCAGATACACCAGGTGAGCCAGAAAACCCAGAAGATCCAGATGAACCGGATACACCAGGTGACCCAGAAAATCCAGAAGACCCAGATGGGCCAGATACACCAGGTGACTCAGAAGACCCTGGTACACCAAATAAACCGAATACTCCAGGAAACCCAAGTAATCCAGAAGGAAGTACAGGTCCTGGACAAAATGTTCAGACAGGAGATATTGGTTTAACAAATGAAATCATAATAGGCTCAATTGCGTTATTGGCATTAATCATATTATGGTTTAATGATAAACGTAGAAAAAATTTATAAAAAGTTTATAACGAGATTAAACAATAAAATTAATAAGTAAACGAATATAAAATATTAAGAAGTAACAAATATAGTAATAGATAAACTAGAGAATAAGTAGATAAACAGGATTAAAAAATCAGAGACATTTAAGAGAATTGGTATCAACTTAGATACCTTAAAATAGAAAGCTATAATATATGAATTTTTAGATTATATTTTCCGACATTATAGAAAATAGACGAGCGACAGGAAAGTGAGAATATAACTAAAAATATAGTAACTATTTTAATGACATTAATTTGCTATTGTATATGAGTTAAAATATAAAAATTTATTAGAAATATGCGAGAATATTGATGGAAGGTAAATTAAAACTCTAATAGCAAAAGAGAAGTAATCTTACTTAAAATATGAAAATCATTGTAAAAGAAAAGGAGTAATCAGTTCAAAGTGGATTGACTACTCCTTTTTATTTTATGGAATAATAATATTCTTATTAACTGTGACGTAATTTGTTTTTCTCATTTTCAAAGTCACAACTGTATCTGATTTTATTTTTGGTAGATACATATTAAACTTACCATTTGAATTTACGGAACAAGCCTTTCCTATTTGAGTATTTTTTATATAAGCTCTTATATAGGCACCACTACAACCTCTTCCAGAAATATAAATATGGTTAGAATCGAGAGTTTCAATAGAGTCTATATAAAATACTTCAAACTCATATAAAGATGTTATAACTTCTTCTTTAGTTTCATATCCATTTTTAGATATTTCCACTTTTATTTCAGAACCAGGTTCTTGTGGTTTTATATTAAGTAAGAATTTTTTATCTGAGCCTATAGTATAGGTATCACTAATTAATTCATTGCCACTAAAGGCTCTAACTGTCGCACCAACAATTCCTTTTCCTGTTATAATATTTGAACTAGACTTCAAATAGTTTACATCAAATAAACGAATTTTATTTAATGAAACATCTAAAATAGCTGCAGCAATTAGCCCTTCAACTTGAGCAATTATTACAGTTGTACCTTCATTAATAGCTATTAAACTGTTATTTTCTATTTTAGCTATTTTTTTATCAGAAATATTCCAAGTTATAAGTTCATCAGCAACTTTATCATTATTTTGGTCTAATATTTCTAAATCTAGAGAATCATCTACTTTTAAACTGATTCTATCTTCTTTAAATTTAATTTCAGAAATACAAGATCTAACAGTAACTATACAAGTTGATATTTTATTATTAGCTGATGCTGTTACTACAGTAGTACCAGGTTTTAAGGCTTTAACATTACCATCTTCATCAATCGATACTATAGATGAATCCATACAAGACCAATTTACTGAAATAGTATCTGTAGTATCTTCTGGAATATAAGATATATTCAATTTATATGAATCATTACATTTTAAAGTTAATGAAGCTTTATCCAGAGCTATTTCTTGTAAAGGTAAGTCTACAGTAACATTACAAGAGTCGGATTTATTGTCTAAACTGCATGTAATAATACAATTACCTTTAGATATAGCTGTAATATTCCCCTCAGAATCTACTTTTGCAATATTTTCATCAGAGGATTTCCAAATTGGAAGTTCTGTACAAGTATTGTCTTTAGGGAAAAATTCTACTTTTAAAGTTTTTGATTCATTTTCATTTAAAGTTAAGTTGTCAGTTTCAAGTTTAATTTCTTCTAAAGGAAGTTCAACTTGAACTATACATTTTGCTATTTTGTTATGTCCAGCACTAGCAGTAATAGTTGCTATACCTATGTTATGGCTAGTTATAATACCATTTTTAACAGAAACAATATTTTCATCAGATGACTTCCAGTTTACTTTGAAAATATCATTAGTATTTTCAGGATATAAAACTAAATCTAACTTACTTTGATTGTGGTTTAGCATAGATACAAATGAATCCTTTATAGAAATACCTCTAAGGCTTATAAACTTGTATTCTTCAAATTTTAAATTGTTAGCAATAGCATATTTATGTGCGTAAGAATTTTTTTCACCATAAATAATAAGATTAGGGCAATTATCAAAAGCTGAATTGCTAATAGATTTAATATATTTAGGTATAATAACTTTACGTAAATTAGTACAATTGCTAAATGCATGTTCACCTATTATTTTTATAGATTTAGGCAATCTAAGGCTTTCTAATGATGAACAATTTGAAAATGCATATGAATTTATATAGCTTAATGTTTCAGGTAAATTTATATCGTGTAAATTAGTACAATTTGTAAAGCATGAATCTGGTATTTTATCAAACATCTTAGGAAGTTTAATTTTTACTAAACTACTACAGTTAGCAAAAGTTAAAGGGCTTAGAGTATTTATATTATTTGGTATACTTATTTCTGACAATGCTTTACAATCGTAAAATGCAGCTGTACCTATGTTTTTTAAATTATCAGGTAAAACAATTTTATCTAGTTTATTACAACCGGAAAATGCATCAGAACCTATAGAATTTAAATTTCCTGGTAAATTTATAGTTTTTAAATTCTTACAATTAGAGAATGCTGAGTTATCTATTTGTTTTACAGTATTAGGTATATCCACTGTATGTAGCTTAACACAATTATTAAATGTGCTAGATGGTATATATTTAAGTGAATTAGGTAAAGTAACTCTGCTTAAATTCTTACAATTAGAGAAAACCCCTTGTCCCATAGAAGAAATCGCATTTGGTAAATTTACATGTTCCAAACTATTGCAATTAGAGAATACTCTAGAACCTAAATAGGATAAATTTTTAGGTAAATCTATTGAACTTAAATTATTACATTCAAAGAAAACAAGTTCCTTTATTTTAACTACATTTTCTGGAATATTAACTTTGCTTAATCTTTTGCAATTAGAAAATAAACAAGATTCTAATGTATCTATATCATTTGGCAATACAACTTCTTCAAGGTTAAAACAATTAGCAAATACATTTTTGTCAATAAATTTTAATGTGTCGGGAAATTGAATTTTAGTTAAACTATAGCAATTTTTAAATGCAGAGTTACCTATTATTTCTAGTTTATTAGATAAATTTACCTCCTCCAAATCTTCACAATTGAAGAAGCATCTCTCACCAATAGAAGTTATATTATTTGGTGTATTTATAGTTTTTAAACTTATGCAATTATAAAAAGTCTCATCTTTCAACTCGCACAAGTCTTTTGGAAGTTCTATTTTCTCTAAGCTTTTGCAGTTATAAAATGCTCCCTTTTCAATATTTGATATGTTGGGAGGAACATACAAGGATTTTATATTTGTACAGTCATAAAAACATTTATAGCCAAGTGTACTTATATCTGTAGGTATATTTATATTGTGAGATTCTTTGTTCATACACGATATAAATGAATTGAGTATTAGTACACTTTTATTATTCAAACTACTATCTTTTAAAGATTTATATTTTTGCTTTTGAGATACTATCATAATAACCCCCCTTAGATTTATTTTTCTTTACAAAACACTACTGTTCGAGCATCATCAAATTCGTAACTACAAGTACTTAATGTAAGTATCCTATCTGATGATGTAGGTTTGTTTTGAGTGCTAAATATTGAATCATCGACAATTTTATTTAAAAATTTATTATATTCGTCATCATTATTAAAATTCGGAATTGTATATGCATAATCCTTCTTTACTAGTAAAACAGCAAAAACTTCATAATTTTTCTCTCCATTTTTGTCCGTTAGAGTTATAGTTGGATTTGATTTAAAAAATGATTCTTGTTTAAATTTTTCAAGTTGGCTAAACATAGTAGTATTTTTCATATTATGACCGTAAATAATTAAATTTTTACTATTGTTATAATCATCTCTATAATCTAAAAATACAGTTCCAGCATATAGATAATTTCCATAGATATCACGATGAAGGTAGTAAGAGTTGTCATTACCCTGGACAACCGGATAGTCTATATTTGTATTTTCAATATTAATCCAACATACAAAATCTTTACTTACAGATGAAAGATCTATAGTGTTAACTGTGCTTGAATTTTCTGTATTTGAATCAGTGTTATTTTTACTGAGATTAGCTTCTTTTTGCTTTCTTAAATCAGAATATAAGCTATCTGACTTTTGATACTCATTTAATGTGTTGTAAATCCTATAACCACATACGCATATAATTGTAATTAAGCAAATTGTTATTAACTTTTTAATAACCGTTTTTATTTTCATTAAATATTCTCCCTCTAAAATTTTTGTATAATTATAATTTATATGTAAATAACTTTAATATATAAATTTTATCACAAATTGAGTGATTTAGTGTAAAATACAGTACTTAAACCAAATATATTGATGACTTTTGTAAAAAGGATTGATTAAATAATGAAAAAAATTTAAAATATAAAGATGCGAACGAGATAAGAAATCATTGAAATTTAGCAATATATAGACACGGTAATTTATACTAGTTTAATAAATAAAAAATAAAAAGGTGAAATTAAATGATAAAAGAGATAATAGTAGTAGAAGGTAGAGATGATGTTACAGCAGTAAAAAGAGCATTAGATGCTGAACTTATAACAACTGGTGGATTTGGATTTCCTAAAGGTGTTATGGATAGAATCAAAGCCGCTCAGAAAAGAAGAGGGGTAATAATCTTTACTGATCCAGATTTTGCTGGAGAAAAAATAAGAAAGAAAATAGCTCAAGAAGTACCTGGATGTAAACATGCGTTTTTACCAAGGGAAGAAGCTAAAAAAGATGGAGATATAGGTATAGAAAATGCATCTCCAGAGAGCATAATAAAAGCGCTTAATAAAGTTAGAACTGAAAGCAGTAACAAAAGAAATGAATTTGGACAAGTAGACTTAATAAGAAATAATTTAATCGGAAATGAAGATGCATCTTATAGAAGAGATAAAATCGGTCAAATATTAGGAATAGGATACGGAAATGCAAAACAATTCCTAAGTAGATTAAATAACTATGGAGTTACAAGAGAAGAGTTTATAGAAGCAGTAAAATCTATAGATAATACTCAAGAATAATAAAAAGTATAACAAGTTTATATTATAAAAATAGCTCAATATCAATAATGCTATCTTAGTATAAGAATATAATAATTGATAAAAATAATAGAAATATTTTAATAAAATATTATTAAAGAAAGGAAAAAATAATGGATAGACTTTCATCACATAGAGCTACCAAAGAAGTAGTAAATAAACACAACTTTAAGTTTTCAAAGTCTTTAGGACAAAACTTCTTAATAGATGATAATGTAATAGACAGAATATTAGAAGGAGCTAGACTATCAGAAACTGACAAAATAATCGAGGTTGGACCTGGTATAGGTACACTAACTAGAGAGATGGGAAAAGTAGCTGAAAATGTAGTTTCTATCGAAATAGATAAAACATTAATCCCAATCTTACAAGAAACATTAGCTGATTTAGATAATGTTGAAGTTGTAAATGAAGATATACTAAAAGTAGATGTACAAGGATTAATAAAGGAAAAATTAAGTGGAGGACCAGTAAAATTAGTTGCAAACCTTCCATACTACATAACTACTCCAATAGTTATGAAATTCTTAGAGGAAGATATACCTGTTACTGATATAGTGGTAATGGTTCAAAAAGAAGTTGCAGATAGAATGAATGCAAAACCATCTACAAAAGACTATGGTGCATTATCGGTAGCTGTTCAATACTATTGTGATACAGAAATAGTTGCAAAAGCTCCGAGACATATGTTTGTTCCACAACCAAATGTAGATTCAATAGTTATAGGACTTCATGTTAGAGATGAGAAAAAATATGTAGTTGATAACGAAGATATTTTCTTCAAAACAGTAAAAGCATCATTCGGACAAAGAAGAAAAACTTTATTAAACTCTTTAGGTGGATTAGGATTCTTATCAAAAGATCAAATAAAAGAAGCGTTAAAGGCTGCAAACATAGATGAAAAAAGAAGAGGGGAAACTCTTAGCATAGATGAATTTGCGAATTTATCTAATGAAATAAATAAATTTTCATCTAAATAATACTATTTTCCAAAACCTTAAACATATAATATTTTGAGCAAGTATGTTTAAGGAGGGATAAGTAGTGGTTTCTAAAAGAAAATTTAAAAGAGACTATATTATATTAGAGGCAAAGGACATGAACTTTAGAAGTAAAGAACGTGTTCTTCCTAAAGCCTTTGCCAAAATAGAAGTTAATGACGAAAAAGCAATATTAGCACTATATGTAGAAAATCTAAAAAATTTAAAAGATGGATATGATGTAATCGCTCTTCGTACTGATTATGAAAAATTAAATTTAGGAAGAATTAATCTAAATTCTCAAGGAAAAGGTGAGTTTGTATTAGATTTAGGTGAAGATGATAGTGATATTAAAGCAATCGCACTTACTTATGATAAATATGTTCCCCTTATAGGATTTAAAGGTAATAAGATAGAAAACTATGAAGAGCTAATATTTGAACCAGAAGAAGAGATAGAAGAATATACAGAAAGTGATGAGTACGAATATATAGACAGAAATGATGCATATGAAGAAGTAGAATATATAAATCCTGAAGAGGGTGAGTATGAATATGAAGAAGTAGAATATGTATATGAAGATGATTTAGGTGATGAACAAGAAAATATAGAAATACAAGATACAGGTGGACCTGAAACAATACAACAGTCAGATGAACAACCGCAAGATATAGAAGATGTTGAGGAATATGAGTATATTGAGTATGAAGAACCAGGATATGAATATGATCAAGTAGAAGAAATAAGACCAGAAGATACTATACAAGAAGAACAGTTAAAACCTAAAAAGGAATGTGCAAAACCTATGCAACTTCCAAAAGATGAAAGAGATAATAATAGCAAATCTAAACAGCAAAAATCAATTTCCAAAGATAAAATCCCAAACAAACGAAAAAATATAAAACAAGAACAATATAATCAACCAAAAACTATACAAAAAAATAATAAGGATTTTGATGAAAAATTAAGTGCAGGAAAATTACTTATGCCTAGACAAATAAAGAAAGGCTTAAAATATTTTAAAGAGGTTAAACCATTTGCAGCAGATTATATACCAAATACTAGATGGTGGAAGATAGAAATAACACCAACTACAATGAGCGGTTATACAATGCCTTACTTAGGATATGTAAATAGTCTAAACTACACAATGTATAGTGATATAGCTATGAATTCATATAAATACAGACATTACTTATTTGGAGTTCAATACGATGAATATAACAAGAGAAAAAATTATATATATGCAATACCGGGTAAAAAATCAGAACAACCAGATAAGGGAACAACAGGTTTTACAACATATCAGACATGTGATAATAGAAGCAGTAGCCTTGGATATTGGTTGTGTTTTATAGATTCAAAAGCCAGAAAAATAGAAAAATAAAAATAGATATATCAAATGAGAATTGATTGAAAAAACTTGGTTATTATATTACAATTTATTATTATAGGTGTTATAATATAAAGAATAATATAATAAAATTTATAAAAATCCATTTTAGAAAAAATTAATGGTTATATATGAAATAAATATAAATATATCATATAAGTGGAAATAATAAACATAATTTAATATAAAAATAGAAAAATCGCCTAGGATTCCTAGGTGATTTTTACGTTTTGGGGAAATGATAATTAATATTGAAAGAAATATATATCCATTAACAGTATACAAATTGATTTAATTAGGAGGTAAATTCGATGGAGACAAGATATGAAGAGGCGAGCAAGGTAACAATTTTAGCAATTTTATGGAATGTATTTTTATCAGTTATAAAAGTATTTGCAGGGGTAATTGGTAATTCAACTGCAATGATAGCAGATGGTATTCATTCTGCATCTGATATTATTACATCAGTAGGAGTTTTAATAGGAAATAAAATCTCATCAAAACCAGGTGATAAAGAACATAATTATGGGCATGAAAAAGCAGAGACATTAGTATCTTTTTTATTATCAATAATGTTAATTGTAGTAGCGGTAACAATAGGTGTTGATGGAGGAAAGAAAATTTTTAATTTAGATGAGGTAAAAGTACCAACATTGATGCCACTTATAGTAGCAGTAATATCAATAGCAATAAAAGAATATCAATATAGAATTACTATAAGGGTAGCAAAAAAAATAAATTCGCCATCACTTAAGGCAGACGCATGGCATCACAGATCTGATGCACTTTCATCAATAGCAGCATTTATAGGTATAGGTGGAGCTATCCTTGGTTATAAAATTTTAGAACCTATAGCAACTATAATAGTTGCCATTATAGTATGTAAAGTTGCACTTGAAATATTTATAAATTCAATGAATGAACTTATGGATGTTTCTATAGATGAGGAACAAGAAAAACAAATAATAGAATATTGCAAACAGATACCAGGTGTAAAACATATAAAAACTATAAGAACAAGAAAACATGGGGCATTTGCATATGTTGATTTAGTTATATGTGTAGATGGAAGTCTAACAGTAAAAGAAGGACATGATATAGCTACAGATTTAGAAAAAAGATTAATAGATGAATTAGCAATTATAAAGGGAATAACAGTTCATGTTGAACCTTGTATAAATCACATGGATTTATGTAATAAAGATCTAGAAATAGCATACGAAAATATGGATGAAGTTCCATGTAATGACTGTAATTCTAAAGAATGTCTTAATAATGATAAATAATACTTAAAAAATCAAATAAAAAGTTATATAATTATCATAGATAATTTTAAGGCATGGAGGGTAATATAATGTCAAAAAGAAAGGTGAAGAAAAGTGCCATTTTAATAATGGGGATAATTTGCTTCTTTATAATATATTTTGCTTCTTTTAACTACTTTTCTAATTTAGGAAAAGGCGAGGGGACTAAGATTGTAGACACAGAGGAAAAAGTCGATGCAAGAAGTCTTTTAAGCCAATTTAAAAGTAAGAAAAAAATATATATATCGGATGGGAATGTTTCGAATGTTAGGATGGAAGAAGAAAAAGTACAAGAGTTCCAATATTCTTTTAATGAATTTAGTAAAATAAGGACTCCAGATTCTTATAAACCCATATATGAAGGCTACACAGATGATGATATAAAATTTTCTACAGACTTAAATGTATTTAGAGTTTATACAGTAAATAAAGAAGAATATTATAAAGTGCCAGTAGCATATAAAAAAGAATTCAAAGAAATTTTAGATACAAGTATATATACTTCCTTCGATTTTATAAAACAATATAAAACATGGAAGCAAGTAACAATAGATTATGGAGATGAAACTAAGAAAATAAGCGGATGGAGTTATGATGATTTAGCTAGCAAGATGGTTCAAAAGAGATTAGTCGGAAAAATACAACCAGAAAAGGCTAGAGAAAGATGTAAATATAAGTTTACTGTTAATATAACTTCAGATAATTATGAAGCTAGAGTAGATATAATGGGAGAGGATTATGTAAAGATAACTGTTAATAACTTAATCTCTTATTATGAAGTTTCAGAGAACCTTTTTGACTATATTAAAACAGATATATTTAAAATAGCAGATAGCGAATAAATAGAATGTACAAATATTCTATAATAGAATATATTTATGCATGATAGAGAACTTTTTAAATAATTTTATAAGAAATAAAAAATAGACTAATTTATCTATATAAACTAGTCTATTTTTTTATGAAAATTTAAATTAAGCTTCTTGTATTAATTGTTCACCAACTAAGTAAATTGGTCCAGCACCAGTAGTTATTACTACATCGTTTGGTTGAACATGTTCTTTTAAGTATTTAACTATATCATCAAATTCTGAAATGTAGATAGCATCTACATTGTTGTGTTGTAATTTTTGAACTAAATCTTTTGAATGTACAGTTCCTGGGTCATCTTCTCTAGCAGCATAAATGTCAGTTATTATAACTTTATCAGCTGAATAGAATGCTTCAGCAAATTCATCTAGTAAAGATATTGTTCTACTATAAGTGTGTGGTTGGAATACGCACCATAGAGTTCCTTTTTTAAATCTCTTTGCAGTAGATAATGTTGCTTTTATTTCAGTTGGGTGATGTGCATAATCATCTATTACTGCAACACCATGGTATTCGCCTTTTCTTTCGAATCTTCTACCCACACCAGTGTAGTGTAAGATTCCTTCTTTTATAGTTTCTAAATCTATTCCAGAAACTAATGAAACGATTATTGCTGATGTAGCATTATATATGTTGTGAAGTCCAGGTACATTTAATTTAAATCCAGTTAATTTTTTACCCATGTAATTTAAATCAAAAGAACCGCATCCTAAATCATCAAATACGATGTTTTCTATGATAACATCATTTGATTCTTTTTTACCAAATTTGATAGCTTTTGCTTTAACATCATGTAATATATCCATGTTAGGATTATCACCATTGATTATAAAATAACCATCTGAAGGTAAAAGTTTACCGAATTTATTAAATGATGCTTTTATTTCGTCTATTCCAGAGAAATAATCAAGATGATCTTCTTCTATATTTAATACTATAGCGATTTTAGGGTTGAAGTTTAAGAAACTATCAACATACTCACAAGCTTCTGTTATAAAGTGGTCTGAATGACCTATTTTAACATTTCCACCTATTGATTTTAAGTTACCACCAACTAATATTGTAGGGTCTAATTGAGCATGTTCAAACACAGTAGATAGCATTGAAGTTGTAGTAGTTTTTCCATGTGTTCCTGAAACTGCAATTGAGTTTTTGTACTCTCTCATTAATTGTCCTAAAAATGCTGCTCTATTTATTGTTAATTTATTTTTATTTTTTGCTTCAACTAATTCTGGGTTATCTGGATGAATAGCAGCTGTATATACAACAATATCTATATCATCAGAAATGTTTTCTTTCGCATGACCTATAAAGATTTTTGCACCTTGAGATTCTAATTTTTGAGTAAGTTCTGATCCATGCATATCAGAACCAGAAACATTGTACTTTTTATTAAGACATATTTCTGCTAAGGCACTCATACTGATACCACCAATACCAATAAAATGTATATTCATAAATAAAACCACCTTTCTTTTTAATTAAGTCCTATAATCTGAACTATTTATGTGGTATAATTAACTAATGTTCAATATTTAAAGTATAATATGTGCATACTAATAATATATATGATTTGATTTAGTAAATATTATGTTTAAACATAAATCTTATTATACCATATTATGAGATATTATGCATTAAATACTTTAAATTGTAAGAATAGTCGTTTTAGGAGGTTTTAATAATTATGAAGTTTAAAAGAACGGAAAGAATAGGCGCTATAGTAAAAATATTATCAGATAACCCCAACAAAATATATACATTAAGTTATTTTACTGAAAAATTTAATGCTGCAAAATCTACAATAAGTGAAGATTTATTAGTTGTAAAAAATGTTTTTGAAAAATTAGAATTAGGAAGAGTAATTACGATTTCAGGAGCTGCTGGAGGAGTTAAATATATACCAAAAACATCAATTGAAGAAAATAAACAATTCTTAATGGAATTATGTGAAAAAATAAATGATGATTCAAGAAAACTTTCAGGAGGATTCTTATATTTAATAGATTTAATATATAATCCAGCTATAGTTGCTAAAATCGGAAAAATCTTTGCTTCTAATTTAGATTATGCTGAGGCTGATTATGTGGTAACTATGGAAACTAAAGGTATTCCTATGGCACTTATGACAGCTAAAGCTATGAATCTACCTCTAGTTATAATAAGAAAAGATATGAAGGTTTCTGAAGGACCAACACTAAGTATGACTTATGTTACTGGCGGAAATAACAAGATAGAGAGTATGAGTTTACCTAGAAAAGCACTAAAACCGAACAGTAAAGTTATATTAATTGACGATTTCATGAGAGGTGGCGGAACACTAAAAGGTATGACAGATTTAATGAATGAGTTCGGAGCACAAGTAATGGGTACAGGTGTATTTATATCTACAACAAAACCTCAAGAAAAAATGGTGAAAGACTACATATCATTAATTGAAATAGAGAATAACGGAGATAGCATAGTAGCAAAACCTAATTTAAAAACATTTAAAGATGAATATAGAGATTTACAACTTGAATCTGATAATGATAAATAATACAATAGTTAGAAAAAATTAATTAAAATTAAAAAAAAAAGAGGATATCACTTTTATTTATAGAATTATTTAGAATACAGTTTATAATAAGTAATATTTTGTCAAAATCATAAAGGGGGATATTTAGAATGAACATAACTGACGTAAGAGTAAGAAAAATAACAAACGAAGGAAAGATGAAATGTATAGTTTCTATAACTTTCGATAACCTATTTGTTGTTCATGACATTAAGGTAATAGAAGGTCATAATGGACTATTTATCGCTATGCCAAGTAGAAAAGTAGGAGAGGGCAACTTTAGAGATATAGCTCATCCAATAAATGCAGAAATGAGACAAGTTCTTGAAGATGCTGTTTTAAAGGCTTATCATGAAGCTTTAGCTCAATTAGAAGTTGCTGCTGAATAAGTTTATAATTTTAATTTGTTATATATTAAAACCGAATCAATAAGATTCGGTTTTTTTGTTTTTTGGGCATCGATAATAATTCGTAACGAAAAAACTAGCAATTTTTAATAAAAAATGTTATATTATTAGTGATAAATACGGATATTAATATGTATCTATACGATTTATTTAGCATACTATAATATTTTTCATACGTTTTTAAAAAAATTACAACTTTATTTAGAAAAAAAACGGACAAAAGTATATAATATTGTATGTAAATAATTAGTTTACAGAAAATATTTATATGAATGGAGTGAAATAATGAACTTTAAAGCAATAATACTTGCTGCTGGAAAAGGTACTAGAATGAAATCTAAAAACCCTAAAGTAGTGCACAAAGTATGTGGAAAAGAAATGGTAAACCATGTAATCGATATTTCAAATAAATCAGGAGTAAACGATGTCGTAGTTATATTAGGACATGGTTCTGAAACTGTGAAAAATGTAATACCAGAAAGAACTATTGTAGTAATGCAAACTGAGCAATTAGGAACAGGTCATGCTGTTAAAATGGCTAAAGATACTATTAATGATGATGATACTATAGTTGTATTATGTGGGGATACTCCTTTAATAGAAGAAGAGACTCTTAAAAAACTATTTGCTTATCACTTAGAAAATGAATATATGGCGACTGTTTTAACAACTAAAGTTGAAGATCCAACAGGATACGGAAGAGTTATAAGAGATTCAGAAGGAAACTTTTCAAAAATAGTAGAACAAAAAGATGCTAATGAAGAAGAATTAGCTGTCAATGAAATCAATTCAGGAATTTATTGTTTCAAAGGTGATAAACTAAAAGAAGCATTAGACTTATTAGATAATAATAATGCTCAAGGTGAGTATTATTTAACTGATACTATGAAAATAATAAAAGATAGGGGTTCTAAAGTAGGGGCTTTTGTAGGAGCTACTATAGAAGAACTTATGGGTGTAAATTCAAGAGTTCAGTTATCGCAAGCCGAAGCAATCATGAGAAAAAGAATAAACAAAAAACATATGGATAATGGAGTTACAATAATTAATCCAGAAAATACATATATTGAAGCAAATGTAAAAATCGGTAAGGATACTATTATAGAACCTGGGGTGATGTTAAAAGGCAACACAGAAATAGGTGAAGAATGTATAATAGGAATGAATTCTTCTATAACAAATTCTACTATCGGTAATTTTACAGAAGTAAAGATATCTACTATAATAGATAGCACTGTCGGTGAACATACAGCTGTTGGTCCTTATGCTTATTTAAGACCAAAAAGTAACGTAGGAAGCCATGTTAAGATAGGAGATTTCGTAGAAGTTAAGAATGCGAACATAGGAGATTACTCAAAAGCATCACACTTATCTTACATAGGAGATGCAGATGTAGGAAAAGATGTTAATATAGGATGTGGAGTAGTATTTGTAAACTATGATGGTAAAAATAAATTTAGATCAGTAGTTGAAGATGGAGCTTTTATAGGCTCAAACTCAAACTTAGTTGCCCCAGTTCATATTGAACATAAAGGATATATAGCAACAGGCTCAACTATAACTGATGATGTTCCAGATGGAGCACTAGCTATAGCGAGACAAAGACAAGTTGTTAAAGAAGGTTGGGTAGCTAAAAAAGAAGCAAGAGACTCACAAAAAGACAATAAATAAATTTGCCTTTAATAGACATAATTGTCTAATAAATATAATATATAAATTTTTCGGGAGGATAATAATGAATACTAGCGGAAGTGAGATTAAAATAATCACTGGTAATGCAAACCCAGAACTAGCAGCTAAAATAGCTGAAAAAGTAGGAGTTAAACTTTCAGATTGTGTAGTTACTAAATTCAGTGACGGAGAAATATCTGTAAACATGAATGAAACAGTAAGAGGATGTGACGTTTTCGTAGTTCAATCTACAAATAATCCAGTAAACCAAAACTTAATGGAATTATTAATAATGATAGATGCATTAAAAAGAGCATCTGCAGGTAGAATAACAGCAGTTATTCCTTACTATGGATATGCAAGACAAGACAGAAAAGCAAAATCAAGAGATCCAATTACTGCAAAATTAGTTGCAAATCTATTAACAGCAGCTGGAGCAGACAGAGTGTTAACTATGGATTTACATGCTGCACAAATACAAGGATATTTCGATATACCAGTAGATCACCTTTTAGGACAAAACTTATTAGCTAACTACTTTAATAAAATGGGATTAGAGGACATAACAGTAGTTTCACCAGACTTAGGAAGTGTTACTAGATCTAGAAAATTTGCTAATCAATTAGACGGAGATGTTCCACTAGCAATAATCGATAAGAGAAGACCAAAAGCTAACGTTTCAGAAGTTATGAACCTAATTGGAGATGTTAAAGATAGAAATATCATAATGCTTGACGATATGATCGATACTGCAGGTACAATAACAAATGCTGCAAATGCATTAAAGAAATTTGGGGCTAAAGATATATATGCTTGTTGTACACATGCTGTTTTATCTGGACCAGCTATAGAAAGAATAAAAGAATCTTCTATAACTAAATTAATAGTACTAGATACTATAAAACTTCCAGAAGAAAAGAAATTAGACAATATAGAAGTATTAACAGTAGCAGACTTATTTGCAGATGCAATCAAGAAAATATTCAATAACGAATCTGTTAGTGTATTATTCTAATAAGAAAATTATATAAGAATCTATTGATCGTAGATATTGCCAGAGTGATTACCACTTGGGCAATATCTTTTTTTATTTTAAACAAATTACACACTATCTAGTTTGTGTATAAGTCGCAAAATTAAATAAATATATTTGGTTTATAGCTGTATATAAATATAAATTTTTAACGATAATACAAATACTTAAGAGAAAAAATACTTGTATTTAGAGGAGTTATCCACAAAAATAAATTTTTAGAAAGGAGAAATAGATGGATTTATATGAAATACTGGACAAAGCTGTGGTCTTAAATGCATCAGATGTACATATTACAGTAGACTTATCCCCAATTGCTAGGGTAAATGGCAGATTTAAAAAATTATCAAATGAATTGTTAACAAATAATGATGTGTATAACTTAGTTAAACAAATTGCAGATAAAGAACTTCTCCACAAAGTCAATTATGAAGGTGAAGTAGATTTTTCGGTTTCATTACCTAATGGACATAGGGCTAGGGTAAATATTTATAAGCAAAAGAATAATTATGCTATGGCACTTAGAATAATTCCTAATGAGATTCCTAAATTTGAAGAATTAAAATTGCCAGAGGTTATAAAAGAATTCACTAAAAAACACAATGGATTGATTTTAGTTACAGGTCCTACTGGAAGCGGAAAGTCGAGTACACTTGCAAGTTTAATTGATTTAATTAATGAAAATAGAGAATGTCATATTATAACTTTAGAAGATCCTATAGAATATATACATAATCATAAAAAAAGTATTGTAAATCAACGTGAAATAGGAAGAGATTCTAAGGACTTTAACACAGCACTAAGGGCTAGCTTAAGACAAGATCCAGATGTGATTTTAATAGGAGAGATGAGAGATGCAGAAAGTATTTCTATAGCATTACGAGCAGCTGAAACAGGTCATTTAGTATTTTCAACTATGCATACGATAGGGGCAGCAAAAACCATAGATAGAATAATTGACACTTTTGAATCATCAAAACAACAACAAATTAGAAGCCAACTATCTACAGTATGTACAGGAATTGTATCTCAACAATTAATTCCGACGATTGATGAAAAATCTCGAATAGTTGCAACTGAAGTCATGATTACAAATACAGCCATAAGTAATCTTATTAGGGAAAATAAAATATATCAAATTCAAAATATAATTCAAACCTCATCAAAACAAAATATGTTTTCCATGGACCAAGACATTTCTAGACTCTATAAACAGGGTTTGATATCTAAAGAAAGTCTAATAAATAGATGTAATGATTTACAATACATCAAGAAAATTGTGAGTATTTAATAAAAACTATATATATAAATAAATGCAATTTAATGTTTTAAGTATATGAAAATAAGAGCAAAAATCCATCTTTAAATTTTTATATGTTTTGTGCAATAATATCAATTTTTTTAATAATTTCTTATATAGAAAATAAATTAATATATTTAATATGCAAGGAAATGAAGCCATGTTTATCTAATAGTATAATAGTGTATTTAACAAGTATAATAACATTGTTGTTAATATATAATAAATATGAGATAACTTTAAATTCGATAAGTTATTTATTATTAATCCCATTTATAGTTGTAATTTCTATAATAGATTTTCGCACAAGTTTTGTATACGATATAACAGTAGTTAGTGGTATAATAGTTCAGAGTGTAGTATTTATTTTAAGTAGAATTCCTTATACAGAGTTATTAAACCATTTTGAGGGTTTAATAATAGGTCTTTTATTGTCTTTTTTAATATGTAAACTTACAGGGGCATTAGGAGAAGGAGATATAGGGGTTTATGGATTATGTTGCTTTGTGTTGGGAGCAAAACACAGTTTTAACATATTTGCATTATCTTTTCTTATAACTTCTTTATTTGGAATTTTAATGATTTTGAAGCAGAAGAAAGTGGATTTAAAGGCTAGAGTACCTTTTACACCATTTATTTCTATAGCTACAATTTTAATTATACTAACACAATATGATATAATAAAAATCTATTTTGAAATGATAAACAACAGTTTATAAAGGAGGCGAAAATTTTGTATATAGTAGTGGGATTAGGAAATCCAGGAGACAAATACGAAAAAACAAGACATAATGTTGGATTTAATGTTATAGATCTTTTGGCGAAGGAATATTCAATAGACGTAAGCAAATTAAAACATAAAGCATTAATAGGAGAAGGAAGGGTTGGAACTGAAAAAGTAATTTTAGTTAAACCGATGACTTATATGAATTTAAGTGGAGAATCAGTAGTAGATATCTGTAATTACTATAACGTTGACTTAGAGAACGTAATAGTAATATATGACGATATAGACTTAGATGTAGGTAAAATTAGAATTAGAAAAAAAGGTAGCGGTGGAACTCATAATGGAATGAGATCTATAATAAAATGCCTAGGTTCTAATGAATTCCCAAGAGTTAGAGTTGGGATATCAAAACCTAAAAATGGACAAGATTTAGCAGATTTTGTTTTATCTAGATTTGCAAAAGAAGATGAAAAAGCACTTCATGAAAGTTTTGAAAATGCTGTAGCAGCAGTAGATTGTGCTATAAGACAAGATTTAGATTTAGCAATGAATAGATATAATGTAAAATAAGGAGGGGCTATATGGAAGATGTTTTTGTATACCCTTTAAAAAACTCAAATGAGTATAAGGAGATTATAAATACAATATGTAATAAAAAGGGATCATTACAGCTAAATGGTCTCTTAGATATGCAAAAGCCACATATAACTTATTCAATATTTAAAGAACTAGCTAGGCCGACTTTGTTTATTGCAAACAGTGATTTGGAGGCAAAGAAGGTCTATAATGAACTTCGTTTTTATACTAAGGATAAGGTGGAGTACCTAGGTACTGATGAAATTTATTTTTATCATCTAGATGCAAAAGACAGAAGTGAAGAAGCAAAGAAATTAAGAGTACTATTAAAATTGGCTAAGAAGCAAAAAACAATTGTGGTTACATACGTAGATGCAATATTAAGAAAATATATACCTAAAAATGTTTTATTAGATAATATATATACTTATAAAATAGGAGATGTTATCAATTTAGAAGAATTGAGCCAAAATCTAGTTAGATTGGGATATGAAAGAGTATCAAGAATAGAGGGGCTAGGCCAATTTAGTATTAGAGGTGGAATAATAGATGTATATTCGTTGGAATATACTAATCCTATTCGTATAGAGTTATTCGATGATGAAATCGATTCTATACGTACTTTTGATGTTTTCTCACAAAAATCTATAGAAAAAATTAAGAAAGTAGTAATCACGCCATCAAGAGAATTTATCTATCCAGAAGATATAACATCTGCTGTTGAAAAGATAAAACTTGAGACAAATAAGCATACAGACGATGATGTATTTGACAATATAGATAATATTTCTGAGAAGATATATTTCCAAGGCGTGGAGAATTATATAGATTATTTATATGAAGAGGTTAATAAAAGTTTATTTAGCTATTTACCAGATAATGCAATAGTAGTTATGAACGATATCTCTAGATTAAAAGAAAGATGCGAAAACTACTTAAATGAGTTTAACGATAATTATAATTTAAATCTTGAGAGAGGTTTAGCAATTAAAAATCAAGGAAATTTAATTTATTCGTATGAAGATTTACCATTCTTATTAGAGGACAAAAACTTAATTATAAACTCTCTGTTACCAAAGCCAGTAAACGGGTTTTCAGTTACTAATATAATTAATTTTGAATCTAGAGAAATTCCTTCTTATAATTCAAAGTTAGATGTATTAGTAGAGGATTTGAATAAACTTAGATATAACGGATATAAAGTTATACTAGCTGTAAACTCTACTGATAGATGTAAAAAGTTACATAAGGACTTGTTTGATTTAGGTTTAGAAGTAGCAATATCAAAAAGTAGAAATATAGAACTAAAATCGTCACAAATAGTTATTATTCCAGCAAAGATTAGCAAAGGTTTTGAATATAAATCTATTAAATTCCAAGTAATAACCGATAGTGAAATAATAGGCGTAAATAAAAAAGTTTCTAAGAAATCTAAAAAGAAGAAAAGCAAAAATGGACAAAAAATTGAATCGTTTTTAGATTTAAAAATAGGAGACTATGTAGTTCATGAAAATAGTGGTATAGGTAGATACACGGGTATTGAACAGATATTAGTTAATGGTGTTAAAAAAGACTACTTAAAGCTAATTTATCAAGGTGGAGATAATTTATATGTTCCTATAGATCAAATGGATAAGGTTCAAAAATATATAGGTGCAGATGCTCAAAAAGTTAAGTTAAATAAACTTGGAACAAATGAGTGGACTAAAGCAAAGGCAAAGGTTCAACGAGAAATAGAGGATATGACTAAAGACTTAGTTGAACTTTATGCTAAAAGAGAAAATGTTAAAGGATATAAATTCTCTAAAGATACAGTTTGGCAAAAAGAGTTTGAGTCAATGTTTCCATATGAAGAAACTGAGGATCAACTAAAAGCAATTAAAGAAACTAAAAAAGATATGGAATCCTCAAAAGTAATGGATAGACTTGTTTGTGGGGATGTTGGATATGGCAAGACAGAAGTTGCTATAAGAGCTGCATTTAAAGCATGCATGGACCAGAAACAAGTTGCTATATTAGTTCCCACAACTATATTAGCTCAACAACATTACAATACGTTTAGACAAAGATTTGAGAATTATCCAATTAGAGTAGAAGTTTTAAGTAGATTTAAAACAGCTAAACAACAAAGAGAAATAATAAATGATGCTAGAAAAGGTTTGGTTGATATTCTTATAGGAACACATAGAATAATATCAGATGACATCAATCTACCTAATTTAGGATTAGTAGTAATAGATGAAGAACAAAGATTTGGTGTAAAACATAAAGAATCACTTAAAAAAATAAAAAATACAGTTGATGTACTCACATTATCAGCAACTCCTATTCCTAGAACACTACACATGTCGTTAAGTGGAATAAGAGATATGAGTGTAATAGAAGAACCACCACAAGAGAGACATCCAGTTATAACTTATGTTGTAGAGGCAAAAGAAAGTATAATCCAAGATGAAATAGAAAGAGAAATAGCGAGAGGCGGTCAAGTTTTCTTCGTTTATAATCGAGTGGAACATATTGAAGAAATGGCAAGTATGGTTCAAAAATTAGTACCGGATGCTAGAGTTGCGGTTGCACACGGAAGAATGACTTCAAAGTCACTTGAAAATATTATATTAGGATTTCTAAATAAGGAATACGATGTTTTAGTCTGTACAACGATAGTTGAAACAGGTATGGATATATCAAATGCAAATACAATGATTATATATGATGCAGACAAGATGGGACTTGCTCAGCTTTATCAGTTAAGGGGTAGAGTTGGAAGGAGTTCTAGACAGGGTTATGCATATTTAATGTATGAAAAAGACAAAGTATTAAGTGAAATAGCAGAAAAAAGACTAAAAGCAATTAGGGAGTTTACAGAATTTGGTTCTGGGTTTAAAATAGCTATGAGGGACTTAGAAATAAGAGGTGCAGGAAATATACTAGGAGCACAGCAACATGGACACATGGCCGTTATAGGTTATGATTTATATGTAAAAATGCTAAACGAGGCTATAAAGAAAGTTAAAGGTGAGATAATAGAAGAACCTATAGATGCCGAAATTAATTTAGCTGTAAATGCATATATTCCAAATTCTTATATTTCAGAAGAAATTGATAAAATTGAAATGTATAAGAAAATAGCATCTATAGAGAATAAAGATGATATGGAAGAAGTTAAAGAAGAATTAATAGACAGATTCTCTGATGTACCAAGATCAGTTCAGACTTTACTTTATATAGCATACATAAAATCCATGTGTAAAAGATTAAAGATAGAGAAAGTCACTCAAAATAAAAATGAAATTAGTTTAGTACCTTTAACAAGATACAAAACTAAAGAAAAGGTTGGCTACAAGATAGTAAATGAATTAGTCGATTTATTAGAAAAAATGTGTAAGCTAAACGAAAAATAATATGAAGAGGTGCATGATATGAAAAAAGTTATGGCGTTAGTACTATCATTTGTTTTAGGGATAAGCATGATAGGGTGTTCTGACAAGGCAGTTGCAACAGTAAATGGTGAAAAAATACCTGCTAAATATTTTGAAACTTATGTTAACTGGACTAAGTTAGTATATGAATCTAATTACGGATATACATCTTCAGTTTGGGAAACTGAAATGGAAGATACAACAAATTCTAATAGCTCAGAAAAAGGTAAAGAAAAGCAAACTTATTGGGATGCTTTTAAATCAGAGATTCTTGTGTCTATGGAGCAATCAGAAGTGATATACCAAAAAGCTAAAGAAGTTAAGGTAACTCCATCGGATAAAGAAGTTCAAAAAGAAGTAGACACTTTTAATGAAACTGTAAACAGTAATGATTCGACAAAAGAACAAGCTAAAAAAGCTGGTATAAATGATGAATTCTTAAAATATATCTTAACTAGAGAATTATCATACAGTGCTTATAGAGAGTATTTCAATAAAAATACAAAAGTAGATGAAGATACTTTAAAGAAAGAATATGAAAAAAATAAAGAGTCATATGATACTGTAACTGCATCTCATATATTAATATCTACTATAGATGAGAAAGGAAATGAGTTATCTGAAAAAGATAAGGCTGCAGCTAAAGAAAAAGCTGAAGAAGTTCTTCAAAAAGCTAAATCAGGTGAGGATTTTGCTAAATTAGCTAAAAAATATTCAGATGATACTTCAAATGCTTCATCAGGTGGTGATTTAGGTGATTTTACTGCTGGAGAGATGGTAGAAGAATTTAGTAAAGCTGCATTTGCATTAGATAAAAATGAGATTTCAGACATAGTTGAAACTCAATATGGGTATCATATAATAAAGGTAACAGATAAAGCTAATACATTTAAGAAAACAAAAGATCGTGTTAAAAGTGCAGTTTTAGCTGAAGAATTTAATGAACAAGTTACAAAATTATTCAAAGATGCAAAAATAGAAGAAAAAGACGATGTAGTAAAATCTATTTCATATAAATAGTAATTATAAAAATGTAATAAAATAAATTGGGGGAATAAATTGAAAAATTTATTCCCTTTATTTTTCCAAAAAACAATAAAAATATAGTAAAAAATGGATATTATCTTAAAAAATAAGGGCATATGCTAAAAATATAGTGTAAAAATTTATCGAATTTAAGCGAAAATAAAAAATGCGTAAAATTTTAAAATTATAAATATAATTTAAATACAAAAAATTTTTGACAAAAAATAAATAATTATTATATAATTGTAACCGAAATTTGTATATTTTTCTTTTCAATGGCAAAAATACAATAAAAGAAATTAATGGAGGATTATCATAAATGAGAGCGACAGGTATAGTTAGAAGAATAGATGACTTAGGAAGAGTTGTTATTCCAAAAGAAATAAGAAAAACTTTAAGAATAAGAGAAGGAGATCCATTAGAAATATTCACAGCTAAAGATGGAGAAGTTATATTAAAAAAATATTCTCCAATAGGAGAATTAAATGAATTCTCACAAGAATATGCTGAAACATTAGGTGAAACATTAGGATACGGAGTTGTTATAACAGATTTAGACTCTATAATATCTGTATCAAAATTACCTAAAAAAGATTACAAAGAAAAAAGTATAAGTAAAGAATTAGAACAATTAATAGAAAATAGAGAAACAAAAGAAATAAAAGACGAGAATAAAATACCTCTATACAAAGAAGATAGCAATTCATATAGTGAACAAATGATAATGCCTATAATAAGCGTATCTGGGGACTGTATAGGAAGTATAGTTATAGTTGCTAAAGAAAACGAGAAGTTACAAGAAGGAATAGACAAAATCCTTAAAGTAGCATGTAGTTTCTTAGGAAAGCAAGTTCAATAATTTATTAAGAGACCCTTTTTATAGGGTCTTTAATTTTTAGATATTCTGAAACAATTTATAAACAAAATCTTAAGACATTATTAAAAATGTGGAAAATATTGAATAAATCATTAGAAGTGTGATATATTAAAATTTGTTACAAATGTTTATATACAAAGAATCGGAGTTTGTATATGCACAGTTTTTATATTTTAAAATGAAATGATATTATTTGAGATTTGAATGAATATAATTTCATATGTTTAATAAAATGGAGGTCATGTGTCATGGATAACAACAAAAATAAAGACTCCTTTTTAAAGGGAGCACTTATACTTGGTGCAGCAGGTGTTGTTGTTAAGATAATGGGAGCATTCTTTAGGATACCACTTGGTAACTTAATCGGATCTACAGGTATGGGATATTACCAAGCTGTATACCCTGTTTATACATTATTTTTAACATTAGCAACAGCTGGGTTTCCGACTGCCTTAGCTAAATTGGTTTCAGAGAAAAGGGCAATTGGTGATTATGGCGGTGCTGCTAAGACATTCAGAGTGGCATCAACTGTATTATTCCTTACAGGTCTTGTTTCATTCTGTATATTCTATTTTGGGGCTGACTTTATAGTTAACGGTATAATGAAAAATGAAGGTGCATTAGCGAGTATGAAAGCAATAGCACCAGCACTTTTATTCGTACCACTAATGTCTTCATTCAGAGGGTATTTCCAAGGTAGAAGAGAAATGAGTAAAATAGCTATTTCTCAAATGGTAGAACAGTTCTTCAGAGTTGTTTTAGGTATAGCAATCGCTTATTACTTAATGGTTAGTTTTGGACCAGAACAAGGGGCTGCTGGTGGTGTATTAGGAGCTGCAATAGGTGGATTTGCATCAATAGTATTTTTAATTTTAGCATACTTAAAAACTTCAAAAGAACGTCGTGCTGAACTTGAACTAAGTAAGAATTTTAGGGTTGAAAGCACAAAGACAGTATTAAAAAGAATTTTATATGTTGCAGTACCAATAACTATAGGGGCTTGTGTTATGCCTTTAGTTAATATGGTAGATAGTATAGTTGTAGTAAGAAGACTTCAAGAGACTGGGTTTGATGTTGAAACAGCAAACTCTTTATTAGGACAGTTAACAGGTATGGCTATGGCAACAGTTAACTTACCAGTATTTATAGATCAAGCTATAGGTATGAGTTTAGTTCCATCTATATCAGAAGCTTATGCTTTAAATCAACGTGGAAGAGTTAAAAAAGAAGCTAGAAACGGAATTAAATTAATACTAATCATAGTATTACCATGTGCTTTTGGATTAGCTGCTTTATCTACTCCAATAATGAGCTTATTATATCCAAGTGAAACAGGGGCAATAGGAAACATGTTATTTGCATGTGCACCTTCTGCTATATTCTTAGGATTAATATATGCGCAAAATGGTATACTTCAAGGTATGGGTAAACCAATGATACCAGTTATCGCATTAGCAATAGGTATGGTATTTAAAGTAATATTAAGTTACACATTAACAGGAATTCCTTCTATAAATATATTTGGTTCAGCTATAGGGACTTTAACAGCATATGCAGTTGCATCGTTAATAGAGTTTTTATACATAAAGAAACACTTAAACATGAAATTCTCGAAAAAAGAATTTTTAATAAAACCATTATTAACAGTAATAACTATGTTTGTTGTTGTTAAGATTAGTTATGCATTAGCATTCAAAGTATTAGCTAGTAATACACTTTCAACTTTAATCTCAATTATGATAGGTGGAATAGTATATGTTATAGTATTACTTGCTATTGGTGGTATGAGAAAAGAAGAAATACTACTAATGCCAAAAGGTGAAAAAATATATAGAATGTTAAAAAAATTAAAGTTAATGAATTAGAATAGGAATAGATATTGAGATAAAGACAATAATTATAATGATATTGTTTTAAAGTGTAGTCATTAGGAGTGGTAATATGGGTAAAATATCAATTGTAGGTTTAGGGCCTGGAGATTATTCTCTAATAAGCCAAGGAGCTCTAGAGTTATTACAATCATCTGATAGAATTTTTCTGAGAACAGAAAAGCATCCAACTGTGGATCAATTAAAACAACAAATAAATTATACAAGTTTAGATTATTTCTATGAAAAAGAAGAAAACTTTGAAAATGTATATTTTCATATATCTGAATTCATAATAGAAGAATCTAAAAAAGGGGATTTAGTGTATGCAGTTCCTGGTCATCCAAGGGTCGCAGAAAAGACTGTAGGAATAATAGAAGACTTAGCTAGACAAAATAACATAGAAGTAGATGTAGTTGCTTCTATGAGCTTTGTAGACGCTATGTTTAACTATTTAGCTGTAGATCCAGCAGATGGATTTAGATTAATAGATGCTTTTGAACTTGAAAATTCACCTATTGATCCAAGAACTAATACAATTATTACACAAGTATATGATGAGTTTATTGCATCAAACGTAAAAATTAAGCTTATGGATTATTATGACGATGAGCAAGAAGTATATATAGTAAATGGAGCTGGAATTAAGGGGAAAGAACAAAAAGTTTCAGTTAAATTATATGAAATTGACAGACATAGAGATTTATTTAACTATTTAACTAGTTTATATATACCAAAGTCTTCAAAGAAAATGTATAACACTGTATATGATTTGCAATCAGTTATGAAAGTTTTAAGAAGTCCTGAGGGCTGTGAATGGGATAAAAAACAGACTCATGAAACATTAAAAAAATCTTTAATTGAAGAAGCTTATGAAGTAAATCAAGCAATAGATAACGACGATATAGACGAGCTTATAGAAGAGCTTGGAGATGTATTATTACAAGTAATATTCCACTGTCAAATAGGGGAAGAAGATGGATACTTCAACTTAGGAGACGTTACAAGTGCAATATGCAAGAAATTAATACATAGACATCCGCATGTTTTCAAAGATCAAGATATTGATATGGATGAGTTTGATAAAACATGGGAAGACCTTAAGAGGGAAGAAAAAGGTGAAACAACTGTTACAGAAGGATTGGAAAGAATTCCTGCGTATTTACCAGCATTAATGAAGGCACACAAGATTCAAAAAAAGGCTGCCTTAGTCGGATTTGACTGGGAAGATATCGAAGATGTACACAAAAAAGTTAAGGAAGAATATAAAGAACTACTTGACGAATGTAAATCTGGGAATATAAAATACATAAAGGAAGAGTTGGGAGACTTATTATTTTCAATAGTAAATTTAGCGAGATTTTTAAAGGTAGATCCAGAGGAAGCACTAAACCTTACAAATGACAAATTCATTAAAAGATTTGACTTTGTAGAGCAGGGTGCTATAAAATTAAACAAGAGACTGGAAGATATGACATTAGAAGAAATGGACGAACTTTGGGAAAAGGCTAAATTTCAATAAATTTTAGAAGGAAATTTCTAGTGCGTATAGAACTAAGAATTAATAAGTTTTATATGAGAAACAATTTAGGAGGTAAATATTGTGAATAAAGCTGAATTAGTATCAAGAATGGCAGAAAAAAGTGAATTAACAAAGAAAGAAGCTGAAATGGCATTAAACGCTTTAATGGAATCAATCCAAGAAGCATTAGTATCAGGAGATAAAGTTCAATTAGTAGGATTTGGGACTTTCGAAACTAGAGAAAGAGCTGCAAGAAAAGGTAGAAACCCAAGAAACCCACAACAAGAAATAGATATACCAGCTTCAAAAGCTCCAGTATTCAAAGCTGGAAAATCTCTTAAAGAAGCAATAAACGAAGCATAATATAAAATTTAGGTATTTAAAAATCTAAACATTAATAATACAGTATAGTAATTTTTAATAATTACTTTGCAAGAGATGAATAATATTTTTAAGATAAAAAGAACTAAGTAATTATAATGCTTAGTTCTTTTTTGTCTTATAACAGGAAATTTAGACAGTTATTAATACCAAAAAATTTTATATATAATTATAGGAGGAAATTTCATGAGATTAGACAAATACTTAAAAGTTTCAAGAATTATTAAACGAAGAACCGTAGCAAAAGATGCATGTGATAAAGGAATTGTTACAATAAACGGTAAGGTTGCAAAATCATCTTCAGAAGTAAAAATTGGTGATGTATTAGAAATAACTTTTGGGGAGAAAAAAATGAAGTTTAAAATAAATGAGATAAAAGAGCACGTTTTAAAAGCGGATGCAAAGGAAATGTATGAAATAGTAGAATAATATTAAAAAATCCTCAGTATATTTATATTAATATATAAATAAATTTGAGGTGATAAAGTGGAACATAGTATAAGTTTAAAAGGTAGATCGGATTTGTTGATATCTGGAGTAGAACATATATATTCTTTTAGCGACAAAAGGGTAGAGATACAGACTTGTGAAGGTAAAATGGTTATAGATGGAGAGGCCTTAGATATGAATAAGTTAAATCTTGAAGAAAATATAATAAGTGTTCAAGGGACTATAAATTCCATCGTATACTCTAAATCTAAGAATCCAGAAGAAAGTTTCTTCAAAAAGGTATTTAAATAGATGAATTACTTTATACAAGATTTAAATGTATTTTATGCAACTATTTACGGTGGAATAGTAATAGGAATATTATTTGATATTAACAGATCATTAAAGAATAACTTTAAATTTATTAGGAAGTTATCTTTTATATTTGATATACTGTTTTGGCTAATTATTACGGCAATTATTTTTATTGTTGTTAATACAGTCAGCAAGTTTCAATTAAGGTATTATCATTTTGTGGCGCTAGTTGTTGGATTTGTTTTATATTACAATACTATAAGCAAGTTTATACTTAAGTTTAACAATATGGTAATAAACTTTATAAAGTCATTAATAAAGAAAATAATATTGACTTTAGTCGCAATATTAGAGAATTTGTATTACGTTATAGTCTATACAATACATTTTTTATTTGATATCATATTTTACATACCAAACATCATTTTTACAATAAAAAAGAATACATCTAGAAGACCTTTGGTAAAAAAGAAAATGAAAAAGGGTGTGTAGTATGAACTTAAGAAAAAAATTCTCTGGCCAATATATTTTAATATGTATGTTTGCATTTTTTATAATTTTTACTTTAATAGTAGGAGTTATGGTACAATTACAGAATATCAGAGATTATAAAGAAGAAATAACTACACTAAAGTATGAACTAGATACTACAGAAAAACAATTAAAAAACGTTAAAAATAGTAAAGCTTATAAAAATGATGCAGAATTAGAGGATTTAGCAAGAAATCAACTAGGAATGGTAAAGGAACACGAGATAATATATTTAGAAAAATAATTGAATATTTAAAATAAGTAAATGGTGACTCTTTTTGGGTTGCCTTTTTTGTTTTATAATAAAAGCAGTATAAATAATTAAATTAATTTACCAAAGATATTATCAAGATAAATGTAAATTCGAGATAATTATATAATTAGGAGGATAATATGAAAATAGGAACGATAGATATAGGGACGAATTCTATGAGATTATTAACTGCTGTTTATAAAGATGGCAAAATAATTGATAGAAAAAAATATGTAAATACGACTAGAATAGGGCAAGGAGTAGACGACAAGGGATATATATCAAAAGAGGCTATTGATAGAAATATACAAGCATTAAAAGAGTTTAAAGCTATATGTGATGAAGAAGGCTGTGAATATATTTGCTGCATGGGCACATCAGCATTGAGAGATAGTAAAAACTCTGACGAATTTATAAAACTAGCTAAAAAAGAATCAGGTATAGATGTTGAAGTAATTACAGGCGAGAGAGAATCTAATCTAGGATTTTTAGGAGTATTAGAAGGTGTTGAAAAGAATGAACTTGAGGAAATACTAGTTATAGATATAGGAGGAGGATCGACTGAATTTATTGTTGGTGATAAAAATGGTGTGAATTTCTGTAAGAGTGAAAATATAGGGGCACTTAGATTAACAGAAAAGTTTTTAAAAACTGAGATAGTAAGTGATGATGAATTAAAACAAACTATATCATTTATTGAGGATACAATCGAAGATACTATTAACACAATCAAAAGCAAAAATATAAAAAAATTAGTTGGTATAGGTGGCACAGTGACATCTGTATCTGCTATAAATCAAAAATTAGAAGTTTATTCTATGGAAAAAGTGCACAATAGTAAAATATGCAAAAAAGAGTTAGACGAAATTCTACAAATGCTAAAAAATATGACACTAGAAGATAAAAAGAGACTAAAAGGGCTACAACCAAAAAGAGCAGATATTATAACAGCTGGTGTAGTAATTTTGGACATAATAATGGAAAAGCTTGAATTAAATGAAATAATTGTAAGTGAATACGATAATTTGGAAGGCTTAATGTGTCAAATAGCAAAAAAGATGTCTTAAAGTTTTTTGATTCTATGTACTGAAAATGACAAATTAATTTCTCCTGCTTTGCTACAATTTTATGTAAACAAAGGAGGAGATTTTTTATGGATAGAACAATCACCATTAAAAATAAGAGGTCTAATACCAGCCACTTAAAACTCTCGAAAATGTTTGATTCAAAAACTCTCATTTTCATGATTATTGGATTTTTATTAAGCAGATCAATCTTAATTGATGGAATTGCTCCATTGGGATTAGCTTTTTTCTTATATATATGCAAAGTAGATAAATATAGAATACCGGTTTATTTAGCAACCCTAGCTGGAACATTACTATCATTTAATGACATACCTATAGTAATTAAGTATGTTGCTTGTTTAACATTAATACTAATTTTCAGCAGAAAAATTAAAGAAATTACATCAATAATTAAATTAAGTTTAGTTGGAGTTTTTGTAACATTGCCAGCATCAGTAGTATGTACTTGTGTTACTAATCCAGGATTATTTAATTTTATAATTGTAGGAATAGAGGCAGTGATAGTATTTACATCATCTTTTATATTTGCATATGGTGTAAAATTTTTAATATCAAACCAAAACAAAATGGCCATAAAAACAGAAGAAATAATATCTATCAGCTTATTAGCTACTTTCAGTATAATGGGAGTGGGACAAACAGCTATATTAGGTGTTTCACTTAGAGCTGTCTTAGCTACAATATTTATATTGGTATCATCAATTATAGGAGGGGCAAGCATTGGCTCATCCTGTGGCGTAATAGTTGGACTAGCTTTTATCATTAATAATGCTGTATCAGCGATATATATGGGTATATATGCATTTGCTGGTCTTATAGGTGGAGCATTCAATAAGGTGAACAGATATTTATGTATTCTAGGGTATGTGTTGAGCTGGATAATTATATTTGCATATACTTCTGGGATAGAGTCAAATATAAATTCGATAAGGGATATATTAATAGGAGCCTTAATTGTATCAATTCTTCCTAAATCACTATTTTCAAGAATTGAATCGGCTATAAAAATAAATATAAATGCATCCCAATCAGTCAGCAACTATATTATGAGAACTAAAAACTTAACAAATAGCAAATTAGAAAATATGCAAAGAGCTTATAATGAGCTTGCAAATACATTTGAAAAGATAAGACAGAAAGATGAAATCATAAATCAAAATGATATGGCTCAGTTAATAGACATGATTTATACAGATGAGTGTACTTCTTGTAGTATGAAAAAAGTATGTTGGGAGGTGAGATTTAATAAAACATATACACTGATATATGATATGATTCAGAATTTAGAGGAAGGTCAACTAAGTACAGATGCGATACCAGAGGAATTTAGAAAATCTTGCATGAATCCAGAGCAAATAATGAAAATATCTAATTATTATTATAAAATATTTGCACTCAACTATGATTGGAGCATGAAGTTTGAAGAGGGTAGAAAGCTAATAGCTGACCAAATAAGAAATATCTCTAAATCTA
The DNA here is from genome assembly GCA_945931665.1 of uncultured Clostridium sp. Taxonomy (GTDB): domain Bacteria; phylum Bacillota; class Clostridia; order Peptostreptococcales; family Peptostreptococcaceae; genus Intestinibacter. The sequence continues at coordinate 31,339 of CAMEPL010000003.1, forward strand.
TAAAAGGTTTATCTGAAGATATAGAAAACAGTGCAATGTTAGATTTAGTAAAAGAAAAGAACATACTAGAAGAATTAGAAAGACATAATATAATAGTTAACAAAGTTAACTACTTAACAAAAGGAAAAGACGAATTTAAAATAACAATAGATAAGAATACATGTGCGAATGGGGGGTTATGCGATGAAAAGTTGATAAGAATAATATCGGATTACTTAGGAGAACAGTTATCGGCTCAAAAGTATGGTTGTAATATATACAAAGATACTTGTAAAATAGTTCTTACTAAGGCTGAGAAGTACACTGCTACAACACAAGCAGTTTCATTATCTAGAGATGGACATGTATTGTGCGGAGACAATTATACTTATATGGAGATTGATAATGGGCAGTATATGATGGCCATATGTGATGGCATGGGAAAAGGAAAGAGAGCCTATGATGAATCTTCGACAACCATAGATATACTTGAAAAAATGATTGAAGCCAGAATTGATAATGAAATTGTGATTAAGACAATTAATAATATGCTTTTACTTAGTAATTCAGATGAAATTTTTTCAACATTAGATTTGGGCATTATCGATTTGAAACAGGGGAGACTAGAAACTGTTAAAATGGGTGCTTGTTCAACATATATTAAAAGAGCAAATAATGATGTGGATTTTATATCATCATCATCTCTACCTGTTGGAATTTTATCTGATATAAAATTAGATAGACATAATTATAAGTTGAACGATGGAGATTATATTATCATGGTTTCTGATGGGATTATAGACGCAGGTAAAAATAATGATATCGGTGAAAATTGGTTGATTTACTTCCTGAAAAAATTAAATACTTATGATCCTAAAGAAATGATAGATAAGATAGTAGATAGGGCTTTAGAGTTGCAGCTTGATAAAATAGAAGATGACATGACAGTTATGGTCACAAAAGTAAATAAGATAAAATAAACTCACTACTTAACAAATTATAAGTATTGATATAAGTTAAAAAATGAATTCTCATACCAGTTATCTACAGCAATTGTGAAAAACTAGTAGATACCTGTTAATAAATAGATAAAAAGTGTTGATAAGTATAAAAAATATTCACAACTAGATAATATATATCTAAATATAGAGGTGCCTAAACGAGCCAAATATGAAACAGGAAAAGGTTTGTTGATATATTGATAAAATTGTGGATAACTTAATTATAAACTGTATAAACTTATAAAAATTGAATAATAAAATAAAAAAAAGTCATCCTAATATTAAGTAATTATAAGAAAGGATGGCTTTTTATGGGCAAAAAGTTAAATACAATAGGAATAATAGTATTTATAGCTGTTTTAATAGGCGGTGTCTTTTATGGAATAAATAGATTTAATGAAAGAGAAGTTAATCACGTAACATTTATTAACAATAATGATGACAATAAGGATAATTCACTAGATAGCGAATACAACTATGTATTTTCTTTTATTGATGATAATGATGATAAAAAGGGTGAAGAATCCAATAGTAATTATAAATATGTGACTTGGAATTTACAATCATTGTTTAAATCAGACGAAGCATGGGAAAAAGAATTATCTAAATTTGATAAAGACATGAATGAGCTAGAGAATTACGTTGGTAAAATTACTAAATCAAAAACTCATTTTGTATCAGCCCTTAAGATTAAAGAAAAATTAGATATTAGGTTAGAAAAATTATATGCCTATGCCAAATTAAGCAAAGATGTAAATAAAAATTCTTATAAATATTTAGATATGATAAACAAAATCAGCAAAGTTGATTCAAAATATAGCAGAATATGTTCAGATTTAGAATTAGAAATACTTAAGCTACCTGATTCTACTTATAATGAGTATCTAAAAAATAAAAAAGTACAAAAAAAGTTTAAAATATATTTACAAGAAATAAGAAAGAGTAAAAATCATTATTTAGATGAAAAATCAGAAAGTATCTTAAATAAAATGGGTAATATACTTTCACTACCTTCAGATATATATGATTTATTTAGTAATATGGATAAAGATAGCGGTGATACACCATCAGAGTATTCATCAAAAATTAGATCATCAGATAGAAATACAAGAAAAACAGCATTTACAAATGAATTTGTAATTTATAATGACAACATAAATACATTATCAGGGCTATTGATAGGTCAAGCAAATAGTAATATTTTTTATTCAGATATTAGAAAATATAATTCTAGTTTAGAAATGTATTTAGATGGTGATGAAGTAGATTCAAAGATATATGACAATTTAATAGAAACAGTGAGCAAAAATAGCGAAGGGTTACACAAATATATTTCTTTAAGAAAAAAATTATTAAATATAGATAAGGTACATTATTATGATATGTTTGTTCCAATTGTCGAAGAACAAAATAGTGATATATCTTATGATAAAGCTATTTCTCTAGTTTATGCAGCACTTGAACCATTAGGTGAAGAATATGAAGATATAGCTTATAAAGCCTTTAATGAAAGATGGATAGATGTCTATTCGAGTGATGATAAAGTGGGAGGAGGATACTGTCTATCTGTATATAATAATCATCCATATATATTGCTTAATTACGATAATTCACTAGATTCTGTATCTACTTTAGTGCATGAATTAGGTCATGGTGTTTACGGATATTTAAGTCAAAAAAATCAGGAATATTATAATGCTCAACCATCAATATTTACACATGAGGTGGCATCAACTACAAATGAGGCATTATTATATGAGTTCTTAATAAAGAATGCAGGTAATAATAAACAAAAGGCATATTATATTACTCAATATATGGACTTTATTAAAGACACTCTTTATACACAAACTATGTATGCTGAATTTGAGCGAGATGTACATTCTATGTTGGAGAACAATGAAAATGTAAATACACTAGTATTAAATGATTTATGGTCACATTTATTAAAAAAATATTATGGTAATGATTTTGAAGTTGATCCTCTTGCAATGATAGGATGGGCTAGAATACCACATTTTTATAATAGTTTTTATGTTTATAAATATGCAACAGGATGCAGCAGTGCTATAAGTTTTTCACAAGATATTTTAAATAATGGTCCTGAAAATTATATCAACTTCTTGAAAAAGGGAGGTTCTGATAAACCGCTCAACTTATTAAAAAGTAGTGGGGTTGATTTAACTAATGATAAATCCATCCAAGTAAGTATCGATAAATTCAATAAATTATTAGCTGAATTAGAGAAGTTAACTAATAATTAAAGTGACAAAAATATATTAATAAGGTAGAATAATATGTAAATATGATAGTTTATTTAATAATTAATTTAGGATATATTTTTGTATAACAATGGATTTTGGAGGGAGGATTTATATGCAAAAAAAAATAAGAAAAGCCGTTATACCAGCTGCAGGATTAGGTACTAGATTTTTACCAGCAACAAAAGCACAACCCAAAGAAATGTTGCCAATAGTAGATAAACCGACTTTACAATATATAATAGAAGAAGCTGTTGAATCAGGTATAGAAGAAATTCTTATAATTACAGGGAAAAATAAAAAATCGATAGAAGACCATTTTGATAAATCAGTAGAGTTAGAATTAGAATTAGAGCAAAAAGGAAAAACTGAATTACTAGAAATTGTAAGAAATATAACAAAAATGGTTAATATATATTATATAAGACAAAAAGAACCTAAAGGGTTAGGTGATGCAATTTATTGTGCAAGAAGTTTCATAGGAGATGAACCATTTGCGGTTATGTTAGGTGATGATATAGTTGATAATGATGTACCATGCCTAAAACAATTAATGTCAGCATATGAAGAGTACAGAACAACTATATTAGGTGTTCAAACTGTTGCACCGGAAGATGCAAATAAATATGGAATAATAAATGCTAAATATATAGAAGATAGTGTTTATAAAGTTAAGGATCTAGTTGAAAAGCCTGAACCAGGAAAACAACCTTCTAATATTGCAATATTAGGAAGATATATAATAACTCCTGAAATATTCGAAATTCTTGAAAATCAAGAGCCTGGAAAAGGTGGAGAAGTACAATTAACAGATGCATTAAAAACTCTATCTAAAAAAGAAGCGATGTATGCATATGAATTCGAAGGAAGAAGATATGATGTTGGAGATAAATTAGGATTTTTAGAGGCAACAGTTGATTTTGCTTTAAAGAAACCAGAACTTCAAGAGCCATTTATGGAATATTTAAAAAAGGTATGCAGTGAAAGAACTGTAGAGAAAGAAGTAGCATTATCTACAGAATTAAGTTCTGAAGATAAAGATACTGAAAAATAGAAAGAGGGAATAAAATTGGCTAAAAGTAGACAAGCTAAAATGAATAAAATTGTAGCCATTGGAATAGCTGTAGTATTACTTGTAACTAGTTTAACTACATTAATAAGTGTTATTTCATGGTATTTATAAAAGAAAAGAATGTGGAAAATAAATTTTAAATTTTTTCTACATTCTTTTTTTTATTTATAATAAATAATTAATAGATAACTGGATTTTAGTTTAATAAATAATAAAATTATGTTTATTGGAATTAAATAGTAGACATTAAATCTAGATAAGGTATAATATTAGTGGTAATAATAAATAAAAAAGTTAAAAAAAGACATATAATTTAAAATGATTAGAATGATATAAATCAAAAACTTATAAAAAGGAGAGAATTATGGATAGAAATTTAGCCTTAGAACTTGTAAGGGTTACAGAGTCTGCAGCATTAGTTTCATCACAATTTATGGGAAGAGGAGATAAAAATGGAGCTGATGGAGCAGCTGTAGAAGCAATGAGAAGAGCATTTGAATCAGTAAAAATTAAAGGTGAAGTTGTAATTGGGGAGGGGGAAATTGACGAAGCCCCAATGTTATACATAGGTGAAAAAGTAGGAAGTCAAGAAGAAGGAGCTATGGAAGTTGATATAGCAGTTGACCCTCTTGATGGAACAGAATTAATAGCAAAAGGACTTCCAAATGCAATAGCAGTAATAGCTATGGGCAAAAAAGGTTCTTTATTAAATGCACCTGATACATATATGAAAAAAATTGTCGTAGGACCAAAAGCAAAAGGTGCTATAGATTTAAATAAAAGTGTAGAAGAAAATATAATAAATGTTTCAAAAGCATTAGGAAAGAAAACTACTCAAATGACAATTATGGCACAGGATAGAGAAAGACATAACTATATATTTGAAGTTGCTAGAAAATTAGGATGTAAGATAAGAATGTTCGATGCAGGAGATATAGCTGCTGGTATAGCAACTTGCTTTGAAGAAACTGGTGTTGATATGCTTATGGGAATTGGTGGAGGACCAGAAGGCGTAATAACAGCAGCTGCTATAAAATGTATGGGTGGAGATATGCAAGCTCAAATCTATCCATTAAGTGACCAAGAAAGAGAAAGATGTCATGAAATGGGATACTCAGATAAAGATATCGAAAAGATATTAACTATAGATGATTTAGCAAAAGGAGACGACTTATTCTTCGCTGCTACAGGAATAACAGAAGGAAATCTATTAAAAGGTGTAGTCGATATGGGTGGAAACAAGGCTAGAACAGAATCTGTAGTTATGAGAGGAAAAACAGGAACTATAAGATTTGTAAATGCTATACACAATTTAGATAAAAATGAAATATTAGTAGATTTAATGAAAAAATATAATATGGAGTAAAAATATAATTATAAATTTTTATAAAATATAAACTATTACTGAATTATAAAAATAATCCATTGCATATATATGCAATGGATTATTTTTTATTTATAGACTTTTAATAATTTAGACAATATATAAGTTAATCGTAAATTAAAATATAAAATAAACCATCTCAATATGTATTTTATTTTATTTATTGACCATAATACAAAAATAATGCTATTATTAAGTTGTTATTATGTTCGAACTTATAGTAAACAACTTCTCTTTTTCATGCCGTTTATTTCCAATGAAACTATTAAAAACTGAGAGCAAGGAGGTCTAGTTTTTTGAATACAGAAAATATCAATCTAAATGATTTAAACAATCAAACACTAGCTCAATTAAGAGAAATAGCTAAAGAGCTAAATATCAAATCAGTTACTAAATATAAAAAAGCGGAACTGATTGATAAAATAAATGAAAATGCTAACAAATCAAGCAATAGTGACTCGGACGACGAATTAAAACAAAATAATAAAAAAGTACAAAACACTGAAGATACGGCTAAAAAATATAGTGTGAAAAAGGAAGATAAAAATACTGAAATAGATGATTATAATACTGGAAATTTAGAGAATGTAAGACAAACCGCATTTAAATCTGAAAATAATAAAAATAATAGATATGAAAATAGAAATTACAATAATAAGAGCAATACTCAATTAAATACAAATAATCAAAGAAATTATAATAAATTTCAAAAAAATGATAATAAACAGTTAAGCAATGAGAATAAGCCTTCTAATAATGATGTAAAAATTCAAAAAAGTAATAATATAAAGGGAAATTATACACCAAAAGTAGTAGAAGAATCTAAAATAATTAATGAGTTCAATACTTCTAAAGAAGATGAAGTAGTAGGTGTATTAGAAATATTACCAGATGGATTTGGTTTCTTAAGAGGTTCAAATTATTTATCAACAGAAAATGATGTATATGTATCACCATCCCAAATAAGAAGATTCAATATGAAAACAGGGGATAAAATAAGAGGGATAACGAGACACCCAAAAACAGGTGAGAAATTTAGAGCACTTTTATTTGTTCAAAAAATAAATGATGAAGATCCAGAAACAGCAATACAAAGAAAAGCCTTTGAAACATTAACTCCTATATACCCACAAGAAAGGTTAACTTTAGAGAAACAACCAAATGAAATATCTACAAGATTAATCGATTTAATATCACCAATAGGAAAAGGACAAAGAGGACTGATTGTTGCACCTCCAAAAGCTGGTAAAACAATTCTTTTAAAAAGCGTCGCAAACAGTATAGTTAAAAATTATCCAGATGTGGAATTAATAGTACTATTAATCGATGAAAGACCTGAAGAAGTTACAGATATGAAAGAGTCTATTAATGCAGATGTTATATATTCAACATTTGACCAAGTATCAAGCCACCATGTAAAAGTTGCTGAAATGGTTTTAAATAGAGCTCAAAGACTTGTTGAACATGGAAAAGATGTAGTTATATTACTAGATAGTATAACTAGGTTAGCTAGGGCTTATAACCTAACTATTTCGCCAACAGGAAGAACTTTATCTGGAGGTTTAGATCCAGGAGCATTACATGGACCTAAAAAATTCTTTGGTGCTGCTAGAAACATAAGACAAGGTGGTTCGCTTACAATACTTGCAACTGCATTAGTTGAAACTGGTTCAAGAATGGACGATGTAATATTCGAAGAATTCAAAGGAACTGGTAATATGGAATTAAATCTAGACAGAAAATTAGCTGAGAAGAGAATATTCCCTGCTGTTGATATTTATAAATCAGGAACAAGAAGAGAAGATTTATTATTAACAGACAAAGAAAAAGCTGCTTTATGGAAATTAAGAAAAGAAATGAGCAATAGTTCTATCTTAGAAGTAACAGATAATATATTAGAAGCATTAAAAAGAACAAAAACTAATGAAGAGTTTATAAATAATATAAATGGAATTTAACAAATTTTGTAATAAATAAAATTGGAAATAAAAAGTAAAATAACTAATAATAAAAACTAAAGAGTATGAAAAATGCTTGAACCCTTCAAAAACATATGATATAATGTGATAGTTGATATTGAAGAAGTAAAAAAAATTAGTATAATTAATTTTAAAATATAAAAGAAAAAAGAGGTGACAATGATGCAAAAAGATATACAACCAAAATACAATGAAGTAGAAGTACGTTGTGCTTGTGGAAATACTTTCATGGCTGGTTCAACTAAGGACGAAATAAGAGTTGAGATTTGTTCTGAATGCCATCCTTTCTATACTGGAAAACAAAAGAATATAGAAAAAGGTGGAAGAATCGACAAATTCAAAAAAAGATTCAACATGGAATAATATTCATAAAAAACAGGGGTTGGTTTTTCCAACCTCTATTTTATTATGTATAGGAAATTTATTTTAAGATAATTCTAATAAGCACAAGGGATGTACAGAATAAAAGATTTTTTATTTTCTAACATGCCCTTTTTTAATATTATAAATTTGATATAATAGTAATTGTGTAAAATTTAAATATAGGAACTTAATCGTAGGTTAAGGAGAGAATTATGAATAAAGAGAAATTAGGGAAAGTCGGAGGCCAGGCTGTAATAGAAGGCGTAATGATGCAATCACAAAATTATAGGGCTATTGCAGTTAGAAAATCTGATGGGGAAATAGAAGTAAAAAAAGAAAGAATCAAAAGCTGGGTAAAAGATAAAAAAATAGATAAAATTCCTTTTTTAAGAGGAGCTTTTATCTTAATAGATACAATGATCAGTGGAATGAATAGTTTAAATTTCTCATCATCATTCTTTTTAGAAGAGGAAGAAGAGGAAGATGCTATAGATAGATTTCTAAAAAAGGTATTTAAAGATAAAGCTAATGATGCAATTGTTGCTGTATCTTTAATAATATCACTATTACTTTCTATTGGAATTTTCGTATTAATACCTACTTTTTTAGGAGGATTATTTGCGAAGGTAATAAATAACCATATAATACTTAATTTAATTGAAGGCGCGATTAGAATTGCAATATTAATATCATATATGGCATTAGTCTCTTTAAATTCCGATATCAAAAGGGTATTTCAATATCATGGTGCGGAACATAAATCTATCTATTGTTATGAAAATGATTTAGAATTAACAGTAGAGAATGCAAGAAAATTTGGAAGATTACATCCTAGATGTGGAACTAATTTTTTATTTATAGTTATGTTTACATCAATTATACTGTTTTCTTTCTTTGGATGGCCAAATCCATTGCTTAGAATAACAATAAGGATTGTATGTATTCCAATAGTAGCTGGTATAGCTTATGAGATAATAAAATTTCTTGGAAAATATAATAATATTTTGAGTAAAATTGTTGCATATCCGGGAATGATGATGCAAAAAATAACGACGAAAGAACCTGATGACGAACAATTAGAAGTTGCTTTAACAGCGCTTAAAGCAGCATTAAATGAAAAATAAGAGGTAGTTTATGACTATTAAAGAAATACTTATAAAATATTGTAAAGAACTAGAAAACATAAGTGATACTCCTAGATTAGATGTTGAGATGCTTCTAAAAAAAGCATTAGGAGATGTTGACTCTATGTATATAAGAATGTACTTAGATAAACAATTAACACAGGAACAAGAAAAATATTTTCTAGAAATGATAAAAGAAAGATTGAATGAAAGACCAATTGCTTATATTATAGGTAATAGAGAGTTTATGGGATTAGACTTTTTTGTAAAAGAAGGCGTATTAATTCCTAGACCAGATACTGAAACATTAGTGGAAGAAATAATAAATATATGCAATAATAGAACAGGATTGAATATTTTGGATATAGGTACAGGTTCAGGTGCAATAACTATAAGCCTAGCAAAATATTTAGATAAATCACATGTAGTATCAGCGGATATTTCTGATATTGCATTAGAAATAGCATCTAAAAATGCAATTTCTAATAATGTAGATGAACGAATAGATTTTATTAAATCAGATGTATTTTCAAATGTACCACAAGAAGAAAAATTTGATTTAATCGTATCTAATCCACCATATATAAGAAAAGCTGATATAGACGGATTAGATAGACAAGTAAAAGATTTCGAACCTTATAATGCGCTAGAAGGTGGAGAAGATGGACTTGATTTTTATAGAAAAATTACAAAAGAATCTAAAGATTTTCTGAAAAATAAAGGAATTTTAGCATACGAAGTAGGTCATGACCAAGCATATGATGTAAGTGAGATTATGCGAGAAAATGGCTTTGAAGGTATATATACTAAACGCGACTTACAAGGATTTGAAAGAGTAGTAATAGGATTTTATAATAACTAGGAAGGTGAAAAGATGTTAAATAAGCTGCAAGTATTAGAAGATAAATACAAAGAACTTACAGAAAAAATCAGTGATATAGAAGTTATCAATGATCAAAAAACATGGCAAAAATACATGAAAGAACATGCTGATTTAGAGCCGATCGTAATGAAATATAGAGAATACAAAGAAGTTGTAGACAATATAAAAGAATCAAAAGAAATACTAGAAGAAGAGTCAGATGAAGAATTAAGAGAATTAGCTAAAATGGAATTATCTGATTTAGAATCTAGAGTAGAACCAATAGAAGATGAATTAAAAATATTATTATTACCAAAAGACCCTAATGATGAAAAGAACGTTATAGTTGAAATCAGAGGTGGAGCAGGTGGAGATGAAGCTGCTTTATTCGCTGGAGACTTATTCAGAATGTATTCAAGATATGCTGAAAGAAGAAGATGGAAAACTGAACTTCTAAGTGCAAGTGATACAGGAGTAGGTGGATACAAAGAAGTTTCTTTCATGATAAAAGGTAAAGGTGCTTATTCAAGACTTAAATATGAATCAGGTGTTCACAGAGTACAAAGAATACCATCAACTGAATCAGGAGGTAGAATACACACTTCAACTGCTACAGTTGCAGTTTTACCAGAAGTAGAAGACGTAGAAATAGAAATCAATCCAAATGACTTAAGAATCGACGTGTTCAGAGCATCTGGTAATGGTGGACAATGTGTAAATACAACTGACTCAGCTGTAAGAATTACACATATACCAACAGGAGAAGTAGTTTCTTGCCAAGATGAGAAATCTCAGTTAAAAAATAAAGAAAAAGCAATGAAAGTATTAAAGGCTAGATTATATGATAAAGCATTAGCTGAACAACATGATGATATAGCAGCTGAAAGACGAAGCCAAGTTGGTACTGGTGACAGATCTGAAAGAATAAGAACTTACAACTTCCCACAAGGTAGAGTAAGTGACCACAGAATAAATCTAACATTATATAAATTAGACTCTTTCTTAGATGGAGATCTAGACGAAATGATAGATGCACTTATAACAGAAGATCAAACTAAAAAAATGTCAGCTATATAATAAGTATAATGAGCCAAATGATTTAAGTATATCATTTGGCTTTTTTATAAAAACTATAATAAAATGACTTTCTAAGACCTTATACTAAATCTAAGTATTAACGACCCCAAATATTAATTTTAAATATTTTAGTCTCATATAATTAAATAAATTAAATTTGGAGGAGAGTAAGAATATGATTTTAAAGATTACTTTAATTGGTTTAATGGCAGGCGTATTAGGAACCGGTTTAGGCGGTGTTTTATCTGGAATTTTTAAGAAAAAGGTAGACAAGTACATAGATTTTTTTATGGGTTTATCAGGTGGTATAATGTTGGCAGTTGTAGTGTTTGACTTAATGAAAGAAGCAATAGACCAAAAAGGAATTTGGGTAACAGTAATTGCAACTTTTTTAGGTGTAGTCATGACAATGATTATAAAAGAAAACCTACATATGTCTCAAGATAAACAAGCTGGATACCTTATATTCATAAGTATTTTACTACATAACTTGCCTGAAGGATTGGCTATTGGCTCATCTTTTGTATCAGCAGAAACTCTAGGATGGACATTAGCTTTAGTAATAGGCATACATAACGTTCCGGAAGGGCTTGCTACTGCACTCACTCTGGCAGGAACTAAAATGAAAACAAGTAAGATTATACTATATACAGTTATAGCAGGAATTCCTATGGGTATTGGAAGTTTTTTAGGAGTATATTTTGCAGGAAACTTTAATTCCTTAATAGGAGTGTTTCTATCAATTGCAGCAGGAACCATGTTATACGTTGTTCTTGAAGAAATATTACCAAGAACTAAGAATCTTTTTTGTATAATAGGATTTTTAATAGGAACAATAATTGTATATTGCATCTAAATTAAAAGAGGTGGAATAAAATGGATACATTGATTAGTAAAATTGACGTAGACAATATAGACATGGAAGAAATAAAAAAACAAGCAGAAATTCTGAAGGCTGGCGAAACTGTTATTTTCCCAACAGAGACAGTTTATGGACTTGGGGCTAATGCTTTAGACGAAAATGCAGTTAGCAAAATCTATGAAGCTAAAGGAAGACCAAGTGATAATCCATTAATAGTACATATTGGCGACAAAAAACAAATATATAATCTAGTTTGTGATGTGCCTGAAAAGGCTGAAATTGTAATGGATAAATTTTGGCCAGGACCTATAACTATAATCTTAAAGAAAAAGGATATTATTCCTGAGAGAACTAGTGGTGGTTTAGATACAGTTGCAATTAGAATGCCTTCGAATAAAATAGCAAGTGCGCTTATAAATGAGGCAAATATTCCAATAGCGGCTCCATCAGCAAATATATCTGGTAGACCATCACCAACAAGAGCTATTCATGTTTATGAACAAATGAATCATAGAGTTAGTGGAATAATAATGGGAAATGATTGCGTATATGGATTAGAGTCAACAGTTTTAGATTTAACTGGTGATATTCCTACAATTTTAAGACCAGGAAGTATTACAAAAGAACAATTAGAAAAAGAACTAGGGAAAGTCCAATTGGATTCTGCATTAGAAAAAAAGGAAGACAATATTAAAGCTAAGGCTCCAGGTATGAAATATACACACTACTCACCAAATGCAGATGTATATATAGTAGATGGTAAACAATCGAAAGTTATTGATAAAATAAATGAATTAACAGAAGTAAATAATGCTAAAAATTTAAAAACATGTATAATATGTCTAAAATCTAACGAAAAACACTATATAGGAAAAACTATATGTTTAGGAGAAACTTTAGATGATGTAGCTTCAAATCTATTTGATGCATTAATACAAGCTGATAAGGAAAAATGTGATATAATATACTCTGAGTCATTTACAAACGAGGGTATAGGATGTGCAATAATGAACAGGCTTTTAAAGTCTGCTGGATATAAGATTATCAACGCTTGATAATAATTTAATTTTATTGAAATTTTATGTAAAATTAAGGTATTATTACTTTAGAATGTTTTTCCTACGTCGAAAAAATATTAAATGTTAAAAATTAGTTAAAAAAAACACAAAACAATAGTATTAATAATTGAAGTGAAAACTAAAAAAAAGTAGTATATATATGCTTTAACAATAGTAAAATAATTTAAAATTTATAAAATTAATTAGAAATCTAAAGAAATATATGGTAGTTTACCAAAAATGATTGTATAATTATAATAAGATAGTTAAAAAATAATCAATCGTTTTAAAATATATATAGGAGTATTATAAGATGAAAATAGGTTTAGGATGCGACCATGGCGGTTACAATTTGAAATTAGAAATCAAACAGTATTTAGAATCTAAGGGAATAGAATGTGTAGATTATGGTACAAATAGTGCCGAAGAATCTGTAGATTATCCAATCTATGGACAAAAAGTTGCAGAAGCTATAGTGGCAAAAGATATTGACTATGGAATATTATGTTGCGGAACAGGTATAGGAATATCATTAGCAGCAAATAAGGTACCTGGTATAAGATGTGCAGTAGTATCAGATACATTCTCTGCAAAAATGTCAAAAGCTCACAACAATGCTAATATGCTATCTTTAGGAGAAAGGGTATTAGGCAAAGGATTAGCTTTAGAAATAGTAGAAGCATGGATAAATACAGAATTTGAAGGTGACAGACACCAAAGAAGAGTAGACTTACTTGGTGAAATAGAAAGAAAATACAATAAATAATTAATTAATTTATAGGAATTATAAAAATAGGCAAAGTCAAAAAAATTAAAATGAAATAATAAAAAGACAATTAATCTAGGAGGTAAATGATGAGCAAAGTAATAGTTACAGATCATCCATTAATACAACATAAGTTAACTCTTATGAGAAAGACAACAACAGGTTCAAAAGATTTTAGACAATTATTAACGGAGATATCAATGTTAATGGGTTATGAGGTAACAAGGAATTTACCATTAGAAGATATAGAAATAGAAACACCTATCGTAAAAACAAAATCAAAAGTTATATCAGGTAAAAAATTAGGGATAGTTCCAATATTAAGAGCAGGTTTAGGAATGGTAGAAGGATTTGTAACATTAGTTCCATCTGCTAGAGTAGGTCACGTTGGATTATACAGAGACCCAGAAACTTTAAAACCAGTTGAATACTATTGTAAATTACCACAAGATATCGAAGAAAGAGAAATGATAGTTGTAGATCCAATGCTTGCAACAGGTGGTTCTGCTATAGCTGCTATAGATGTATTAAAAGAAAGAGGAGCAAAAAATATAAAATTAGTTAATTTAGTTGCAGCTCCAGAAGGTATAGCAGAAGTTCAAAAATATCATAATGACGTAGATATATATGTAGCATCAATAGATGAAAAATTAAATGATCATGGATATATAGTACCAGGATTAGGTGATGCAGGAGATAGAATATTCGGAACAAAATAATATAAAGGAGGATCTATAAAAATATAGGTCCTTCAAAATTAAATTGGTTGAATATTTTGTATACATAATGTGGATATAATATTCATGAATGAAAAGAGGAATAATTATGAGACCATCATGGGATGAATATTTTATGGAGATTGCTGAAATAGTAAAAAAGCGTTCAACATGTATTAGAAGACAAGTGGGAGCTATCATTGTAAAAGACAAACAAATCTTAACAACAGGTTATAACGGCTCACCTAAAAAATTAAAACACTGTGAAGAAATAGGATGTAAAAGGGAACAAATGAAAATTCCTTCAGGACAGAGACATGAGCTTTGTAGAGCATTACATGCAGAACAAAATGCTATAATCCAAGCTGCTCATAATGGTGTTAACATAAATGGTTCAACATTATATGTAACAACAAGACCTTGTGTTTTATGTGCAAAAATGTGTATAAATGCAGGAATAGAAAAGATAGTTTATTTAGGAGATTATCCAGATGAATTATCAAGTGAAATATTAGAAGAGGCGGGAATTGAGGTTATTAATTTCAATAAAAAATAGACATAATAGTTAAAAGTGTCTAAAAATATAGAAAATTAATAAATAAAATTGGCTAATTTTATAGAAAATATTTCAAAAAATGTAATTATATGATAAAATAAATGGATAATTTTAATCAAATTTATTTATTTATTTAAAATTATGGTTATATTCAAAATATATGAATTATAACTGTATTTTAATAAATTAAAAAGGTGTGTTTATATCATGAAAAACAGAAGTGTATTTAGCATAGCAGCAGAAATGCTAGCTTTGATAAGTCAACTTGGAATAATAGTATTAGTTTGCATATTTGGATGTTTCTTTGTAGGAAAATTTATAGATTCAAAACTAGATTCAGAACCAATATTTACAATCATATTTTTAGTATTGGGCATTGCAAGTGGATTTAACTCTGTATACAGGTATCTTCGCAAATACACAAAAGGGAAGTGATTAGATGGATGTCAAAGTAGCAAAAGAGGTCAAAGCTGTTACAATGGGTATTCCTATATTTGATGCAGTAGTCATTGTATTATTAATGATGATATCAAAGTTTAGCATGCCTATGCTTATAGGAATAATCTTTGGTAGTGTAATAGCTATTTTAAATTTTAGGCTATTAGCATTATCGTTAGAAAAGGCAGTAGATCTACCACCAGGAAAGGCACAAGCGTATACTGGAGTTAGATATATGATAAGGCTTACAATAACTGCTGCGGCGCTTATTGTATCTATTAAAAATCCTAATTTACATATAATAGGTACTGCAATAGGACTAATAAGTACTCAAGTTGTTATATTTGTAAAAACTTTAATAACATCAAAATTTAAGAGAAAGGAGGTATAAGCTGTGAGATACGCACAATGGATTATTACATTTTCAAATGGTTTCCGTATAAGTGAGACTGTAGTTACAAGTTGGATAATCATGGCCTTCTTAATCATAGCATCCTATTTCTTAACTAGAAATTTAAAGTTAGTTCCGACTAGTAAAGTCCAAATTATGTTGGAATATGCAGTTGTTACACTTAAAAATCTAGTTGAAAGTAATATGGGTAAAGATATATTTAAGAAAATGCCGAATATGTTCTATTACATAGGATCATTATTCTTATTCTTTGTATGCTCAAACTTAATCGGACTAGTTGGATTTAAATCTCCGACAACAGATGTAGATACAACACTTGGATGGGCATTGCTTACTGTATTTTTAATTTACTTCGAGGGTATGAAGTCAAAAGGACTTGCATATTGGAAAGGTTTATTGGAACCAGTTCCATTATTATTACCTTTAAATATAGTAAGTGAAATAGCAACTCCAATATCACTTACATTCCGTCCCTTCGGTAATATATTAGGTGGTACTGTAATTATGGGTCTACTTTATCAGTTATTAGCGTTTATATCAACATTAATACCTGGTGTATCAATCCCATTCTTACAATTAGTAATACCAGTGCCTTTACATCTATACTTTGACTTGTTTGCAGGTTGTCTACAAGCATTTATATTTGTAATGTTAACTATGGTATTTATTTCAAATGCAACAGAGTAGTAAGCTAAAATTAAATTAAAAATCAAAAAATAAAAATAAAATAAAAAAAGAAAAAATTATATTTTCAAGGAGGAATTTATTATGGAACAAGCATTAATGGTATTAGGATCTGCTATAGGAGCAGGAATAGCGGTTTGCTCAGGTATAGGTTCAGGGATAGGACAAGGATATGCAGCTGGTAAAGGTGCAGAAGCTGTTGGGAACCAACCAGAAGCTAAAGGAGATATAATCTCTACAATGTTACTTGGGGCTGCAGTTGCAGAATCTACAGGTATATATGGTCTAGTTATATCTATAATCCTTTTATTCGCAAATCCATGGGTATAAAAAAACATATAAAAATATTTTCAAATTTACAATTGGGAGGTGTTTGGTCATCTCCTAAGTGTAAGTTTTAGGGTTTGTCAAGAGGAGGAATAGTTATGGATTTTAAACCGGTAGTAACCATATCATGGGAATTATTATTCCAGATTATAAATACAGTTATACTATTCTTAGTATTGAAAAAATTATTATTTAAACCAGTTCTAAACATAATTGAAAAAAGAGAAAACATGATTCAAGAAGATTTAGCAACAGGTGCAAAAGCTAAGAATGAAGGTATAGCTTTGAAAAAAGAATATGAAGAAAAAGTTAGCTTAGCGAAAGAAGAAGGTAAAGAGATAATCAAACAAGCTACTGCTAGAGCTGAGGAAAAATCTAACCAAATAATCGCAGATGCACAAGCTGAAGCATCTTCATTAAAATCAAAAGCAACAAAAGAGATTGCTCAAGAAAAAGAACAAGCTATTGCTGAAATTAAAAATGATATATCAGATATAGCAATACTAGCAGCATCAAAAGTATTAGAAGAAGATATAGATAAATCTAAACATGAAGATTTAATCCAAAAATTTATAAAAGAGGTAGGGGAAGCTGAATGATAGATGTAATAGCTAACAGATACGCTGAAGCTCTATTTCAAATAGGTGAAGAAGAAAATAAAACTGATAACCTATATAATGAACTAAAAGAAGTATCTTCTCTAATGAATACAAACAAAGACTTAAACAATGTTATGAAGTCTCCATTAGTATCAAAGAAAGAAAAAATTCAATTAATTGATACTTTATTTGCAGGAAAAGTAGATAATGATTTAAAAAACTTTTTAAAAATATTAATTGAAAAAGGAAGAATCACATCTATAAATGCAATAGGAGAGACATATAAAGAACTGTTAAATGAAAAGAACAATATCTTAGAAGGATATGTAATCAGTGCAGTTCCAATGAATGATGAGAAAATTAAAGAGCTTGAGACAGAGCTTTCTAAAAAATATAATAAAAATGTTACTTTAGAGAATAAAGTTGATAAGAGTGTGTTAGGGGGAGTCTTAGTAAGACTTGGTAACACTGAAATAGACGGAACAATAAAAACTCGTTTAAATGGATTAAAAAATCAACTTTCACAAGTAATTTAGTAGGAGGGCGGTGAACCCATGAACTTAAGACCTGAAGAAATCAGTTCTATAATTAAACAACAAATAAAAAACTATGATAATAAAATAGAATTAACAGATACAGGAAGTGTCCTAAAAGTTGGGGATGGTATAGCTACAGTCTATGGATTAGAAAATGTTATGTCAAGTGAATTACTTGAGTTCCCAGGTGAAGTATTTGGGATGGCACTTAACTTAGAAGAAGATGTTGTTGGGGCCGTTTTATTCGGTGATGACAGCGAAATCAAAGAAGGAGACATAGTAAAAAGAACTGGAAGAATAGTTGAAGTTCCAGTTGGTGAAGCTATGATAGGTAGAGTTGTAAGTCCACTTGGTTTACCTATAGATGGTAAAGGACCTATAAATACTAACAAAACTAGACCAGTAGAATCTCCAGCACCTGGTATAATGGCAAGAAGATCAGTTTATGAACCATTACAAACAGGTATAAAATCAATTGACTCAATGATACCAATTGGTAGAGGTCAAAGGGAGCTTATAATAGGCGATAGACAAACTGGTAAAACTTCTATAGCAATAGATACTATCTTAAACCAAAAAGGTAAAGATGTTATATGTATATATGTTGCAATAGGACAAAAACGTTCAACAGTAGCACAATTAGTTACTAGATTAGAAAATGGTGGAGCAATGGATTACACTATAGTTGTTTCTGCAACAGCTTCAGAATCTGCACCACTTCAATATTTAGCACCATATGCAGGAGCTGCAATGGGTGAAGAATTTATGTACAATGGAAAACACGTTCTAATAATATATGATGATTTAAGTAAACAAGCAGTTGCTTACAGAGAAATGTCATTATTACTTAGAAGACCACCAGGTCGTGAAGCATATCCAGGGGATGTTTTCTATCTACATTCAAGATTACTAGAAAGAGCAGCTAAATTATCTGACGAATTAGGCGGAGGATCAATGACTGCTTTACCAATAATAGAAACTCAAGCAGGTGACGTTTCTGCATATATACCAACAAATGTTATATCAATCACTGATGGACAAATTTACTTACAACCAGAATTATTCTACTCAGGTGTAAGACCAGCAGTTGACCCTGGTATATCAGTATCAAGGGTTGGTGGGGATGCACAAATAAAATCAATGAAAAAAGTTGCAGGTACATTAAAACTTGCTTACTCTCAATATAGAGAACTTGCATCATTCTCTCAATTCGGATCTGACCTAGATGCTGATACTAAGAGAAGACTTGCTCAAGGTGAAAGAATAGTTGAAGTTTTAAAACAAGGTGAAAATTCACCACTTGACGTTGCTGACCAAGTTATGATAATCTTCGCTGTTATAAATGGATTCGTTGATGATATCCCAGTTAGTGAATTATCTAGATTCGAATCTGAATTATTTGGATTTGTAGATGCAAATTATCCTGAAATAAGTGGAAAAATACTAGCAAATAAGGATTTCACAACTGATTTAAGTACAGCAATAAATGAATTCAAAAAGACATTTGTTGTTGAAGCATAAGAGTCCTTTTTAACAAGGAGGTGAACACTAATTGGCAGGTGGAATTAAAGAAATTAAAAATCGTATAGGTAGTGTTCAAAGTACAAAACAAGTTACAAAAGCTATGGAATTAGTTTCTTCATCAAAAATGAGAAAAGCTAAAGACAGGGCATTAGCTAGCAGACCATACTTTAACACAATGTACGATACAGTTAAAGAAATAGCTACTAACACAAGAGGTGTTAGAGACCCATTCTTAAAACAAAGAGAAGTAAAAAATAAATGTTATATTGTAATAGCTGGAGATAGAGGTCTAGCTGGAGGATATAACTCAAATATATTTAAACTTACAACTGCTCATATGGATGGAAAACAAGAAAAAGTTATGACAGTAGGTAAGAAAGCAACGGAATTTTTCCAAAAAAGAGGCTATGATGTATTAGCCGCTGAAGAAAGTGTTGAAAAATGTGATTATGATAGAACATTAGCACTTGCTAATCAAGCAATGGATTTATATAAAAAAGGTGAAATAGATGAATTATACATCTGCTATACAGAGTTTATATCACCTCTAACTCAAAATCCTAAATTAATGAAGATTTTACCTTTAGCTTTTGATAAAGAAGAAGTAAAATCAAAAGAAAATTCAGGAAGAAGAGCTAGAGTTCAATATTTACCATCACCAGAGGCAGTTTTAAGCTACGTAATACCTAAGTACGTATCAGGTATAGTTTATGGTAGTGTAATAGAATCTTTTGCATCAGAACAATCAGCAAGAAGAAATGCTATGAAATCAGCTTCAGACAATGCAGATGAAATGCTTTCTACTCTAGAATTAAGTTACAATAGAGCTAGACAATCTTCAATAACTCAAGAAATAACAGAAATAGTAGGTGGAGTTGAAGCTCTAAAATAGGGAGGTTAGGAAATGGCCAACGTAGGTAAAATAGTATCAATCGTAGGGGTTGTACTAGATGTTAAATTTGAAAATGAACAAAGCTTACCTAACTTATTAAATGCGTTAGTAGTAAAGTTAGGAGATAAAGAAATAGTTGCTGAAGTTGCACAACATATCGGTGATGATACAGTTAGATGTATCGCAATGAGTGCTACAGATGGACTAGTTAGAGGTATGGAAGTTATCGATACAGGAAAACCAATAAGTGTTCCTGTTGGAGACCAAACTCTAGGAAGAATATTCAACGTTCTTGGTGAACCAGTTGATGGATTTGAAGCACCAAAAGATGCTCCACAAAATCCTATACATAGAGACGCACCAGAATTCAACGAAATAGCAGGTAGTGCTGAAATGCTAGAAACAGGTATAAAAGTAGTTGACTTATTAACACCTTATCTAAAAGGTGGTAAAATCGGTCTATTCGGTGGTGCCGGAGTTGGTAAAACAGTTCTTATACAAGAGCTTATAAACAACGTAGCTAAACAACATGGTGGGATATCAGTATTCTCAGGTGTTGGAGAAAGAACAAGAGAAGGTAATGACTTATACTTCGAAATGAAAGAGTCTGGAGTTTTAAATAAAACAGCTCTAGTATTCGGACAAATGAATGAGCCACCTGGAGCAAGAATGAGGGTTGCATTAACTGGTCTGACTATGGCTGAATACTTCAGAGATAAAGAAAACCAAGACGTGTTATTATTCATAGATAATATATTCCGTTTCACACAAGCAGGTTCAGAGGTTTCTGCACTTCTAGGACGTATGCCATCAGCAGTTGGTTACCAACCAACACTTGCTACTGAAATGGGTGCATTACAAGAAAGAATAACGTCAACAAAACAAGGGTCAATCACATCAGTTCAAGCAGTATATGTACCTGCCGATGACTTAACTGACCCAGCACCAGCTACAACATTCACTCACTTAGATGCAAAAACAGTTCTTTCAAGAGCTATATCATCATTAGGTATATTCCCAGCAGTTGATCCACTTGAATCAACTTCAAGAATACTTGACCCTAATATAGTAGGTCAAGAGCATTATGAAGTTGCCAGAGGAGTACAATCTATACTTCAAAGATATAAAGAATTACAAGATATAATCGCTATACTTGGTATGGATGAACTTGGTGATGAAGATAAGTTAATAGTTGCTCGTGCTAGAAAAATACAAAGATTCTTATCTCAACCATTCTCTGTTGCAGAACAATTTACAGGATTTGAAGGTAAGTATGTTCCAGTAAAAGAAACTATAAGAGGTTTCAAAGAAATATTAGAAGGTAAACATGATGATTTACCAGAGTCTGCTTTCTTATTCGTAGGAACTATAGATGAAGCAGTTGAGAAAGGAAAGGAGAATTAGTCTATGGCAAACCAATTTGCATTAGAAATAGTAACTCCTGAAAATATCTTTTACAACGATCAAGTTGAAATGGTAATAATGAGAACTACAAACGGCGATAGAGCTATTTTAAAAGATCATATACCATTTGTAGCAGGATTAGTTGAAGGACAACTAAGAGTAAAAAAAGATGGTAAATTTAAAGAAGGAAGAATTTCTGGAGGATTTATCACTGTTACTAAAGAAAAAACTACTATATTAACTGAGGCAGCATCATGGGATAATGGAGCTGAAAAAGAAACTATATAGTAAATAATAAATAAAAAAGGAGTTATCTAAGATAGTATAATACTAAAAAGATAACTCCTTTTTAAATTTCATAAATTATATAAACAATATACCATGTATATTTAAAAAACTAGTTTTAAGTATATGAGTTTTAAACAGATAACTCATTATCACTTTTGGTCTCAGATATTTTTTCTTTTATATATTTAGAGGATTCTGCTAATATAGCTCCACTGAGTATAAATATTACCCCAAATATCTGTAAAAGTGATAATTTTTCATGTAAAAATAATGCTGAGAAAATTAAAGCACATAAGGGATCTAAATAGCCACATATAGCAACTGTACCAGCTGGAAGTTGCTGAATAGATGAAAAGTAAAGATAACATCCAATTCCTGTATTTATTATACCTAAAAATAAGACCGGAAATATATTTTCTGTAAGAGTAGTTATATAAAAATCTTGTTTCACACCTATAAAAATAGCTACAATAAAGAAACTTGAGATTAATTGAATTAATGTACACTCTAGTCCAGTCATAACTTTAACTTTTTTTGCGAATATAACCATAAGACTGTACATTATAGCGGATAATATTCCACAGATTAATCCAAAAGATAGACCAGTTTTCGATAATTGAGTTCCATTTACAAAAAACATCCCTACACAAACTATTATAAAATCAATTATTTTATAAACAGTCAAATGCTCTTTAAAAATTAATGGGGATAACATTATTACAATAACAGGTCCACAGTAATAAGCTAATGTAGCTAAACTCACACCAATTTGTGAATATGCTTCATATAAAAACAACCAACTTACTCCTGTTGATATTCCAGAAGCAATTAAATATAAAAAATCTGTTTTATTTTGTAAAGCCTGTAATTTGTGTTTAGATAATAAAAATACACAGAGAAGAAATATGCTACCGATTAAAGTTCTTAGAAATACAATTTCATAGCTATTTAAAATAATATAACTTGCAACTATTCCATTAGAACCAAAAAGAAATAATGATAATAAATATTTAAAATATGCTTTCTTCATTTTACTTTATACACTAAATATGAAAGTGTATTAGTATTCACTCCTTTCTAAATTTAATTATAGTTGTTATAAATTTACAAAAGGCTACGCAACTGATTAGTTAGTTTTAATTGAAAACTATTTAATTATAGTATATCATTTGTTTATAAATTACAAAAACGAATATTTATCATGTTAATCATTACAAAATCAAATGAAAATGGTGGTGATATATATGGATACAAATATACAAAAATATATGGCACTTATTAAAACAGTCGAATATGGAAGTTTTACAAAGGCTGCAGAAATACTTAACTATTCACAATCTGGTATAAGTCGTATGATTGGTGATTTGGAAAGAGAGTGGAATATATCACTTCTTGAACGTAGTAAGTCGGGTGTTGAATTGACTTCAGATGGACTAAAGTTATTACCATTTATAAACGATTTATGTCAAGCATATGAAAAATTACAAATGCAAGTGGATTCACTAAATGGTTTAGAGTCTGGTTTAATTAGGATAGGTACATTTTCTAGTATAGCTACACACTGGCTACCTAATATAATTAAGAAATTTCAACAAGATTATCCTAATATAGAATATGAATTACTGTTGGGGGATTATACAGAGATAGAGAGTTGGATTTTAGAGGGACGAGTAGACTTTGGCTTTTTAAGACTACCAACAGTTTCAAACCTTGAAACAATTTTTTTAGATAAGGACAAATTACTTGTTGTTCTTCCAGAAGATCATCCATTGGCAAATAAAGAATATTTTCCAATAAAGTCATTGTGTGATTATCCATTTATGCTACTGGAAAAAGGAGCGAAAGCAGAAATTAATGCTATCTTTGAAAAACATAATATTTTACCCAATATTAATTTCACAACCTGGGATGATTATGCAATTATGTCTATGGTTGAGAGTGGATTGGGAATTAGTATATTACCAGAACTTATTTTGAAACGTAATCCATATAGGATTGTTAAAAAAGAGTTAGAAGTACCTGCTTATAGAAATATAGGAATAGCATATAGAAGTAAAAAAAGCCTACCGTTAGCAGTTAAAAAATTTTTAGAATATATAGAGTGAGTTGTATTAAAAATCTTATAGAAGAACATAATTATTTTAAGGAGAATGGATATGAATATATTTGGAATAGGGATAGATATTATAGAAATAGATAGAATAGAAAAAGCTATTAAAAAGAATCCGAGATTTTTAGAGCGAAATTTTACAAAAGGAGAAGTACTTTATTTTAAAGAAAATAATTTTAAAACTGAAAGTATTGCAGGTAATTTTGCAGCAAAGGAGGCGATAAGCAAGGCGATAGGAACAGGAATAAGGGGATTTAAGCTAAAAGACATTGAAATTTTAAGGGATGAATTAGGAAAACCAATCGTCAATACTTATAATAATTTAAGTAAAATTTGCATAAAATATAATATTAAAGAAATAAAAGTAAGTATATCTCATAGTGAAAATTATGCTGTAGCAAACTCATTAATAATAAATGGAAATTAATATAAGAGTCTAATAATATTAATAATTAACTTCCTTCATGAATATTAATATACAAGGGGGAGGGAGTTAACTATATGAATAAACGAAAAACAATAGTATTAATGTTAGTATTAATGTTTGCAATAGTGAACTTAGTTGGATGTAAAAGTTTAGGTAAACAAACAAAAGAAGATATATATGAAGATTTTCAAAAGAAAATAACAAAGATGACGTCATATACATGCAAAGCAGACATAACCGTAATTAATAATAAAAGCAAAAGTAAATACATAATAAATCATACCTATAAAAAGCCGTCATATTATAAGTTAGAAATAGTTGAACCAAAGAATTTAAATGGAAAAACAATAGAATATTATAAAGATAAAATTATTATTAAAAATAAACAGTTAGATGATGTAATAGAACTTCCAAACGTAGGAGATAATAAACTATATTTATTTATAGGTGACTTTGTGCAAGATTTTTTACAAGAGGACGCTATAAATATGAGTGTTTCAGAAGAACAATTAATTTTAGAAAGAGATTTGTCACAGGAAAATTCTTGTCTTAGCAAGCAAATATTGTATATAGATAAAAAGACTAAAAATCCTGTAAAAATGGAAATACTAAATAATGAAGGTGAAAAAAAGTTTATTGTAAATTATACCAATTTTCAACCACAAAATTAACAACCTCTAAATTAACTCTAGATAACAAGGTCTCTATAATTTTATAAGAATCTCATTAATATAATTAAGCTAATAATCTGATTTAAAAGATTATCATACTTAAATTGCCAAGTGCTTAAAAATCTATATTATAAATCTTTAGATTGAAGATTTTTTTTTAACTTTGAGGAGTAACATTAAAAACAATAAAAAAATGAATAGAATACTATTGACTAGATCGGATATAGACGTATATTGGATGGTAAGAAATGCAATTTTACATTCGTGTATCTATTTGGTAAAATTAGAATAGATAGTATTCCTAGGAGGCGGTTTTGTGAACAATAAAAATAAAGAAAAAATTGTATTTACTTTGCCAGAGGGAATTTTATCAGAGGTAGATAAAATTATTCAAATGGAAAATAGTAATAGAGAAGATTTTGCAAAGGCTGCATTTCAATTTTATATAACCCAAAAGAAAAAATTAAATTTAAAAGAAACTATGATAAAGGGTTATAAAGAAATGGGAAGAATTAATCTTTCATTAGCTGAATTAGGAATGACAGATGAGATTTCTTTAGAAAATGATTCTAAAGGAGATATAGCAAAAGTTGAGTAATCTCAACGCTGAGATTAGACGAGGAGATTTATATTATGCAGATTTAAGTCCTGTTGTCGGTTCTGAACAAGGAGGTGTGAGGCCTGTTTTAATAATTCAAAACAACATCGGTAATAAATATAGCCCTACAGTCATTGTAGCAGCTATAACGTCACAAATTAATAAAGCAAAGTTGCCTACACATATCGAAATAAGTGCCAATGAATACGGACTAAATAAGGATTCTGTTATTCTCTTAGAACAAATTAGAACAATCGATAAAAAGAGGCTGAGAGAAAAAATAGGTTGTCTAGATAAAAACATGATGTTAAAAATAGATAATAGCCTTCAAATAAGTTTAGGTTTGTTTAATATGTAAAAGACTATTGATTTTATAATTTCAATAGTCTTTTTTATTGTATAAAAATATAAAGATTAAAAAATAATTTTAATAGTGATATAATAAGGAGTAATGAGTATTATAATAGTACTATATAGTGATATCAGTTTAAAATTAGGAGGTAAATCACATGAGAGACCATAAGGGATTAAATGAGATTGCGAGTATCATAAGAAAAGAAATCGTTACTATGATACATGGAGCAAAATCTGGACATCCAGGAGGATCTTTATCAGCTGTTGAAATTTTGACGGCATTATATTTTGATGAGATGAATATAGATCCAACAAATCCTAAAATGGAAGATAGAGATAGATTTATTTTATCTAAAGGACATGCAGTACCTGTATTATATGCTACTTTGGCGGAAAGAGGATTTTTTGATAGAAATGAATTATTAGGCTTTAGAAAATTTGGGACAATATTACAGGGACATCCTGATATGAATAAGGTACCAGGGGTTGAAATGTCTACTGGTTCTTTAGGGCAGGGATTTTCGGTGGCTTGTGGAATGGCTATGGGCTCTAAAATAGATAATGCACCATGGAATGTATATGCACTATTAGGGGATGGAGAAATACAAGAAGGTATAGTATGGGAAGCAGCGATGAGTGCAGCACATTATAAACTAGACAATTTAATTGTATTTTTAGATCACAATGGATTGCAAATAGACGGTAATATAGAAGACGTTATGAATGTTAACCCAATAGAAGGCAAGTTTAAATCTTTCGGATGGAATGTAATAACAATAGATGGTCATGATTATGATCAAATATTTGCAGCTTTAGATATTGCAAAAGATACAGTGGGCAAACCAACTATGATAATCGCAAAAACAATAAAAGGAAAGGGTGTTTCTTTTATGGAGAATCAAGCTGGTTGGCATGGAAATGCTCCAAGTGACTCAGAATTAAAACAAGCTTTATTAGATTTGGGAGGTGCTTGCCGTGAATAATATTGCAACAAGGGAAGCTTATGGACAGGCTTTAGTTGAATTAGGCGATTTAAGAGATGATATAGTAGTTTTAGATGCTGATTTGTCTAAGTCAACAAAGACAGGAGAATTCGCTAAAAAATTTCCAAAAAGATTTTTTAATATGGGTATAGCTGAACAAAATTTAGTAGGAGCTGCTTGTGGTTTATCTACAACTGGGAAGGTGCCTTTTGTAAGTACTTTTGCTGTATTTGCTACAGGTAGAGCATTTGAAATAATAAGAAATTCAGTTTGCTATCCTAATTTAAATGTAAAGATATGTGCTACACATGCAGGTATAACTGTTGGTGAAGATGGAGCATCGCACCAAAGTATAGAGGATATCTCAATAATGAGATCAATACCGAATATGACAGTTTTAGTTCCAGCTGATGGGATTGAAACTAAAAAGATGATTTTTGAAATAACAAAGTCTATGGGGCCAGTGTACGTAAGACTAGGTAGAAGCTCAATCCCAACAATATTTAATGAGGATTATAACTTTGAAATAGGAAAAGGTACGATAATAAGAGAAGGAACAGATGCAACTATAATAGCTTGTGGAATAATGGTAAATGAAGCTCTTAATGCAAGTAAACAATTAGAAGCAGAAGGTATAAATGTAAGGGTAGTAAATATGTCTACGATAAAACCTATAGATAAAGAACTAATAATTGATTCTGCAAGAAAAACTGGTGCTATTGTTACTGCTGAAGAACACAGTATAATTGGTGGATTAGGTAGTGCAGTAAGTGAAGTTGTAACTGAAGAATGTCCTGTTATAGTAAAGAAAATAGGCGTTAATGATGTTTTTGGACAATCTGGAACACCATCAGAACTAATTTCAGCGTATGGACTAACAGCTGATAATATTATTAAAAAGGTAAAAGAAGCTATTGATTGTAAATAATAGCGTTTTGTATAAATACAAACTGGTTATAGAAGATAATTTATTTATCTTTAATTAATCAGTTTTTTTATTTTAAAATTTTAGAATAGGAAAAATACAAGCCTCATATATTTTAAATATATGGGGGTGATATAATTGGATGTTAAATTCAATATGAAGGGTATGATATATGGTATTTGTTTAATTATATTTATATTGGCAGGATTTATAGTACTTCCAAAGATGTTCAGAGAAGATATAAAAGCTGTAGATTATGTTATTGTTCAAAGGGATTCAATTCCAGATAAAATATTGGATATGATGGATGATTACATAGACCAAGAGAGAGCACTAGCCACAATAATTGATGGCAAGGTGTATGTTGTAGTAACTCGAGGCCAAAATGAAGAATACGGTATAGATGTAGAAAAAATAAATCTTCAGGATAAGGATGGCAAGCAGGTTATGACAGTGGAGGCTGTATATAAGCAAAAAGAAGATGCATATCCTTTCGTTGTTTTAGAGACAAATATGGAGTCATTACCGGACAATATTGAATTGAATCAAAAATTCCCAGGACAAAATAATAGCAAATAGAAAACAATATAAAGAACATATAAAGCACATGAGAAAGGCCCATGTGCTTTTAATATATTAAAACACCTATCGTTAATTTTGATTAAATAATTACTTATTAGGAGTTAATATTCTAGTTTCTGTCACTATGTAATCAAGTTGAGCATCGTGAGGTTCTTTAGGTACTTCAGGGAAAATTTGAAGGTCAAAAGCAATACCAACAGTAACGGCATCATCTCTTAATCTTTCAATAAATCTATCATAATATCCTCCACCGTATCCAAGTCTATAACAATCCTCACTATAAGCGACTGCTGGAACAATAACTAAATCCAAGTCTTTAACATCTAATGTTGGAGCATCAGGTTTTGGTTCTCTTATATTGTAAGCACCAACTTTGATACCGTTTTCTAAATCTGTAATTTGAGCAGGAACTAATACTCTATCCTCTACAATAGTTATAGGAGAGGTTACAGTTTTTCTAAGAGAAATAAGTTTATTAATTAGATGATCTGTTGAAACTTCATTATTAAAATCCAAATAAAGCATAATATTTTGAGCATTTTTTATACAGTCCATTTGAAGTAATTTTTCTGTGATTATGTCTGAATTTTTTGCAATAAATTCTTTGTCTTTAGCCTTTCTTTCTGCAATTACCTTTTTTCTAAATTCTTTTTTCATAAAATCTACCCCTTTGTATATATATGGTATAATATTGAAGATATAATTAATATCCTTAATATAAATTCTAGTATAGTTGGTTACTTTAAATCAACAAATTTAGTAAATAGTAATAAAAAGGATGAATTATCATATAATAGTAATAGTTTATTTAAAAGGAGATGTAGGAAATATGTCAAAGAAGAAGCTGATAATAGGGTCTGTAAGCTTAGTTGTAGCAACCGTAATATGTACAATCTTAGTCCAAGTTTTCTTATTTAAGGGGGTATTTATGTCTAGAAGCTTATATGAGAAATATAAAAAATATGACAAGTTAATAGCACTAGAGAACATTGTAGAAGAAGATTATTATCAAGATGTAAATGAAGATAAATTAATCGTAGGGGCAGAAAAGGGCTTAATAGAATCTTTAGAAGACCCTTATTCTCAATACTATACAAAAGAGGAATTTGATTTATTAAAAGAACAAACCCAAGGTTCATTTGTAGGTATAGGAATTTATATGAGTGGCAATGATAGTGATAACATCGTTGTTCAATCGGTAATAAAAAATTATCCTGCAGCAAAAAGTGGACTGAAAGCAGGAGATATAATTTTAAAAGTAGATGGAGAAAAGGTAAAATACTCAGAATCTACAATAGCAGCTAGCAAAATAAAAGGAAAAGCTGGAACTTCAGTTGTTTTAACTATAGAAAGAGATGGCAAACAATTTGATGTAACTGTTAAAAGAGAAGAAATAATAGTTGAGAGTGTGCATAGTGAAGTAAAAGACGATAATATTGGATACATACAAATAACTTCATTTGACAAGAATACATATAAAGAATTTAAAGAAGCAGTAACTTCTTTACAAAAGAAAAATGTAAAATCATTAATAATAGACCTTAGAGATAATCCAGGTGGATTATTAGATATATGTGTAGATATAGCAGATTATTTATTGGGTGAAGGAACAATAGTATATACAAAAGACAATAAAGGTGAAACTCAATATTATAAATCTGATAAAAATAAAATTGATTTACCTATAGTTGTATTAATAAATGAAAATAGTGCATCAGCATCAGAAATTTTAACAGCAGCTATCGTTGATAATAAAGCAGGTATAGCTATTGGTACAACTAGTTATGGTAAAGGTCTTGTCCAAAGTGTTAAAGAATTTAATGATGGAACAGGTTATAAGTTAACAACAGCACAATATTATACACCAAATGGAGATTATATAAATAAACAAGGAATTAAGCCTAGCATAGTAGAAAAAGATAAAGAGAAACAATTAGATAGAGCAATTGAGTATATAAAAACTAATAAATAATAATATAAAGACATTTATTTTTACATTTCTAATTTGCTTTTAAATTTATATTTGAAGAATAACCTAAATTAAAAATAAATTAAAAAATCGATATTTCATGCTGTTTTTCTACATTTTTCAATTTATTACTTTGTATAGGTGAAAAATATATACTTTTTTAGATAAAATATTAGAAATTTGTTTTAAAAATAAAGGAGATTATAATTCAGTATAGAATATCTATAAATAAGTTAATAATTTGTATTAGGAAGTGAAATTTATGAAAGAAACTAAGAAAAAAGTTGTTAACATGCAAGAATATAAAGAAAAAAGAAAGCAAACAGAAGTAGATCGAAATGAACTAATAGCTCTTATTAAACAGATAGCAATGTTAAAATAGGAAATATAGAGTTCCTATTAGAATTTTAAAAATAAAAAAACTATATATGTTTTTTAAAAAACATATATAGTTTTTTTATGCAAATATTTGTTATCCTCTAAGAGAATTTAATGAATCTAAATAGTCTTTGAATTGTGTAAACTGTTCTTCATCTTCAAATTGTATTTCTTTTGAATCCTCACTTTCAAAATTTTTTAGATAAACAGCAGGATTACTTTGGTTATTGTCATAATAGATACATCTATACCCATCTTCATATAAATTTTTAACGCTTTCAAAATCGTACATACAAATCACCTTTCCTTACTTTAAGGTTATTTGTAGTATATGGTGTTTTAGAATAGAATATGTATTTTTAAAATAATAGTTATTATCATCTATTATCACAGAGTAGACATTTTTTATTGTTTGTGAGCAATAGATGTAATACATATTTAGAACGTAAAAATACAAAATTAAAAAAACTAAAAAAAATATAAAAAAGTATTGACGGATGTATTTTATGATGGTATAGTATTACTTGTCCTTGAGAGAGGGGCAAGAACTTAAGAAGTGAGTAAGTCGAAAACGACGAAAGCTGAAAAAAGTTTTTTAAAAAAGTGTTGACAAACAAAATTAAGTTTGTTAAACTAAAGAAGCTGAAACGAGCGAAACAACTTAACAAGTTAAGCGAGTGAAGCAAATGAACTTTGAAAATTAAACAGTAGGTTAATTATAAACTTTAATTCACAC
>CAMEPL010000004.1 GCA_945931665.1 uncultured Clostridium sp.
ATAAAAGATTTAGCACCAAGTTTAATTGCAAACGCAATTTCTGAAGACGGATTAATAGAGGCGATAAGCATGCCAGATAAAAAGTTTGTTATGGCGGTTCAATGGCATCCGGAATTTTTGTGGAAAGACAGTAAAGAAAATAATTTAATAATCACTGAGTTTATAAAATGTATAACTAAATAATATACAATATATAGTGTGATAAAAAATATATTGAATTTAGGGAGTGTATTATGAGAGAAGAAGAAAAAATATTTTTAGGAAAGTTATTTGATGCAAGAACACAAGAGTTGAGAGATATAAAACATAAGGCACATATACTTTGCCAAAAATTTAATTCTATGGATGAATATGATGAAGATAGATTACCTATAATTAAAGAATTTATAGGTAAAATAGGAGATAAATATTATTTTCAGGGGCCGATACAATTTAATTATGGATCTCATACATTTATAGGCGAAAATTTTTTCTCAAATTTTAATTTAACAGTTATGGACGATGCAAGAATTCATATAGGGGATAATGTTATGTTTGGGCCAAATGTATCGTTGATGGCGACAAATCATCCATTAATTGCTCAGGAGAGAATAGCAATGAAATACCCAGATGGACATGTATCAATGTCTGAATATGCAGATGAAATACATATTGGAAATAATGTATGGCTTGCAGCAAATGTTGTAGTTTTAGGTGGTGTTACTATAGGTGACAATGCAGTAATCGGTGCAGGAAGTGTGGTTACAAAGGATATACCATCAAATTATTTAGCATATGGAGTCCCATGCAAACCAATTAGAGAAATAACAGAACAAGATTCAAAAATGCATTTACTTTAAGTGATTGTACTTAATTCAACATAATTGTATTATCTAGGATAAATTAGATTTAAATAATGATTTTGTTATTTTAGTATTTGTAAATAATATATAGTATAAGAATTAGTAATATACTTATAACTTTATAAATAAAATATAGTTAGGTTTAAACAGAAAGGGGAAAAATAATGGAAAAAGAATTATGGTCAGATCGCAAAAGAGTTGTTTTCTTTGGTTTACCACTTAGTTTTACAAAATATCGTTTAACAACTAATCGTCTTTTTGTAAACACAGGTTTTTTAACTCAAAGAGAAGATGAAGTTAGATTATATAGAATAACAGATGTTTCTTTAAGTAGAACTTTAATGCAGAGAATTTTTGGATTAAGTACAATTCACTGTAACTCTAGCGATAGAACATTAGGAAATTTTGACATTATAAATATAAAAGATGGAGAGGAAGTTAAAGAACTTCTATCCAAAAGTGTTGAAAGAGAAAGAATAGCAAGAAGAGTTTCTACTAGAGAAAATATGATAGATGTAAGTGAAGATGATGATTGGGATTAATGTATTTTAATCAAATTCACAAACGGTAGTTAAGATTACTACCGTTTTATTTTTATAGTTAGGAAGTAAGTAATAGAAAGAGGTAACATTATGAAAATTATAATTTCACCGGCAAAGAAGATGAATATAGATGACGATATTTTTGAATGTAGGACGGAACCTGTATTTTTAGAAAAAACAAAAGAATTGATGAATTATATGATGAATTTGTCATATGAAGAGTGCAAAACAATGTGGAAATGTAGTGATAAACTAGCACAACTAAATTATGATAGAATTTTAGATATGGACTTAAATTATAGATTAACACCAGCAATTTTTTCATATGAGGGTATTCAATATCAATATATGGGGCCAAAAGTGCTTAGCCAAGATGCTATTGAATATTTACAAGAAAACTTAAGAATTTTATCAGGGTTTTATGGAATTTTAAAACCATTAGACGGAGTAGTTCCATATAGACTTGAAATGCAGACAAAACTTATAAAACATGAAAATAAAGATTTATATGAATATTGGTCAGATGAAATAGCAAACAGTTTATTTGAAGAAACTGATTTAATAATTAATTTAGCATCAAAAGAATACAGCAAATGCATAGAAAAATACATAAAAAATCAACCTAATACAAGGTTTGTAACATGTGTATTTGGCGAACTAAAAGGAGATAAAGTAATCGAAAAAGGCACACTTGCAAAAATGGCAAGAGGGGAAATGGTTAGATATTTAGCTGAAAATAATATTCGTGATTTAACTCAAGTAAAAATGTTTGACAAATTGGACTATAAGTACAGTGAAGAAAAGTCTAATGATGATACATATGTATTTATAAAATCTATGTAAATTATAAAATAGAAAAGGAATAATATTGATTTTTTAGTAATATTATATATAAATAATTGACAGATTTAATTGGTATATTCTATAATAGAGAAGTTCTAAATAATTAAACGGATTAAAACTAAATAACTCCTATGAGGGAGTAGTTTGCGGCTAAGCCGTTGTAATGTCGACATAATGATTGCAAAATCCGGTATTACATTAAAAAGCGAGACTCATGGATAATAAGGTGTTTGATTTTAAACACTTTATTGTCTATGGGTCTTTTTTAATTTTAAAGGAGGGAAAAATAATGGGATTATTGGAACTTTTTATTCTAGCAGTAGGGTTATCGATGGATGCTTTTGCTGTATCAATTTGTAAGGGATTAGCCTTACCAAAAATAAATTTTAAATCAGCAGGTATAGTTGGTTTATGGTTTGGAGCGTTCCAGGCATTAATGCCACTT
This sequence comes from uncultured Clostridium sp., assembly GCA_945931665.1. Lineage (GTDB taxonomy): Bacteria > Bacillota > Clostridia > Peptostreptococcales > Peptostreptococcaceae > Intestinibacter. The sequence goes on from CAMEPL010000004.1 coordinate 2,673, forward strand.
ATAGGATATTTGCTTGGTGTAAACTTTAGAGAGTATATAGTTAGTGTAGATCATTGGATAGCATTTATACTATTAGCTTTAATTGGAGGAAATATGATTAAAGAAGCTTTATCAGATGATAATGAGGAAGAGTCAGAAATAAGAAACTTAAAACGTGGTGGAGAAGGAACGATAGATGGATATTCATTAGAGTTAAGTTCAATATCTCCTACAGGTCAAATTGCATTAAGTAGACAAAATAATGAACTTAAAGAAATTTTAGGGTTTAAAACAATGTTGTTACTTGCAATTGCAACGAGTATAGATGCATTGGCAATGGGCGTAACATTTGCATTTTTAAACGTAAATATTATACCAGCAATATCTTTTATAGGAATAGTAACATTCACTTTTTCAGCAGTTGGTGTAAAAATAGGAAATGTATTCGGACTTAAATACAAGTCAAAAGCTGAAATTGTTGGTGGTATAATACTTATATTATTGGGTTGCAAGATATTAATTGAACACTTAGGAATTATATAAATTTATTTGGAGTTGGATATAATATCTAGCTCCTTATTATTATCACATTAATAATAAAAATAAGCATGTTGTAATTTGTACGACATGCTTATAAAGAATAAATATATATTAATTTGAATAGTGTTAGTAATTTTAACTTACGATTTTATAATAACTTCTAGCTGTAATTCTATAAACTATACCATAGAATATAGCGAATATTAGAAAACTACCACAAGTAGCAATTGCAAATAATTTTATATTCGTAAGGTTTAAAATAGCCAATATCTTAGTTATGAATGGGAATGCAAATGCTATATGAATTCCTGCTACAATAAGTGGTAAGAAGAAAACTGTAAGCACTTGAGAGTGTATAGATTTCTTAATTTCCTTATGGCTTATTCCGACCTTTTGCATTATTGCAAAACGTTCTTTATCATCATATCCTTCAGAAATTTGTTTATAATACATAATTAAAATTGTCGCTATCATAAATAATACACCTAAGAATACACCTATAAATAGAAGACCACCATTAAGGGCGATAAGATTATTTCTAGAATCTTCACGACAATCTATTTTACCTTGATAAATGTATTTATTCGTACCTTCTGGATAGTTAGCCATTGCTTGCATTTCATCTGTAAATTTGTTATTTATTTTTAAGATGTTTTCAGCATTTGTATCTACATTAAAGAAGTATAAATATTTAATATCTGAGGCCATATCGCCGTACACCTTTTGTTGTAATTTATTTATATTTTTTAATATATCTATATTTTTAACTACAACAACATGATTTTTTGCAACATTAGCAGCAACATATTGATCTGTAGGGAAGTTCTCAAAAGTATCTTTTATTTTAAATGTATAATTGAAAATTTTAAGTATTGGTTCCGTATATTTTTCACGATTGGAACAAATAAGTACTTCATCATCATTTAATTTAACGTTAGAATTATATATTTTATTGTAGTCATTTAAAGTTACAAATGATAATGTACTTATATTATCTACAGTATTGGCATATGTTGAATTAGCCTTATCTACTACAAATGTATCACCTTTATCGATACAAGCAAAATTTAAAGTAGTATATTCAAGTATGTCTGTTGGCTCTTGATTAAAATCATCAAGTGTATTGTTTACCCAAGCTTTTAAATTTTTTATATCTTTACTCGAATGCCCAGAAGGAGAAAATTGAAATTCTCTTGGATAATAATTATCAACAATATCATTCATTCCGTACCATAAAGAGAATGTAGATGAAAGCATTACTAATACCATAGTCGATAATACACATATATTAGCAAGGCCGACTGCATTTTGTTTCATACGGTATATCATACCTGATACTGATATAAAGTTTTTAGTTTTATAATAGTAATTTTTATTTTTACGTAGAGTTTTTAATAAAACTATACTTCCAGCTGTAAATACAAGATAAGTTCCGATTATTACTAATATTACAGCTACGAAAAATAGAGTTAAAGCAGCTATAGGATTAGTAGTTGTAACGGCTATATAATATCCTGTACCTAAGCATATAAATCCAAGTAAAGCAATAAAGCATTTTGCTTTTGGTTCTTTTTCACCGACAGAACTACCTTGTAATAATTCTATTGGTTTAGCTAAGTGAATTTGTCTAATACTATTTAAGAATATTAATACAAATATTGCGGCGAATAATACAAATGTAGTGCTAAGTGAAGTAGAAGATATATAAAATCCTAGAGGAATTTTTACTGAAAACATTGATAATAATAATAGAAGCATTAATTTATCAAATAAAATTCCTATTAAAAGACCTAAAACTAAACTAATTACACTTATAATAAGAGTTTCACATAATACAACTCTAGATATATGTTTCTTTTCCATACCCAAAATATTATAAAGTCCAAACTCTTTTTTTCTACGTTTCATAAGGAAACTATTTGTGTAAAACAAGAATATTACGGCGAATATTCCACATACAATTGTACCTAAAAATAATACTTCAGACATTGCGCTTGTTCCAGTTGCTTTAGTCAAATCTGGATTATTTGATAGAGAACAAATAATATAAAACATGCAGATAGTTAATATTGATGTAATTATATAGGGTACGTATGTTTTTGCATTTTTCTTTATGTTTGTAATAGCTAATTTAAAATAAAAGAATCTACTCATTTTTAACACCGCCTGTAGCAATCATAGTTAAAGTATCTGAAATTTTTTGATACATTTCTTGTTTAGTTGAAGAGCCTCTATAAAGTTGGTGAAATACCTTCCCATCTTTTATAAATAGAACTCTTTTGGCACTACTGGCAGCCTTTGTACTGTGAGTTACCATTAATATTGTTTGACCTTCTTCATTTATATCCTCAAATAATTGAAGTAAATCATCAGCAGAGTGAGAGTCTAATGCACCAGTTGGTTCATCTGCCAAAATTAATTGAGGTTTAGTTATGAGAGCTCTTGCTACTGCAGCTCTTTGTTTTTGACCACCAGAAACTTCATAAGGGTATTTTTCTAATAAAGAACTTATTCCTAATTTAGTTGCAAGTGGTTGTAAAAGTGAATTCATTTCATTGTATTTTTTACCTGATAAAACTAAAGGAAGAAAAATATTATCTTTTAATGAGAATGTATCTAATAAGTTGAAATCTTGGAATACAAATCCTAAATTGTTTCTACGGAAAGCAGAGATTTCTTTTTCTTTTATAGACACTATATTTTTTCCGTTTAGTAAAACTTCGCCGCTAGTTGGTTTGTCTAGTGAAGCTAATATGTTAAGTAGGGTAGTTTTTCCGGAACCTGATTCACCCATTATAGCGACATATTCACCTTCTTCAACAGAGAAGGATACATCTGATAAAGCTTGAACATGATTTGAACCAAATCGTGTTGTATATACTTTCTTTAAATTATTTACTTGCAAAATTGCCATTTTAATGACCTCCATTTTATTTAAAATCTATTAATTTCTTATTTATGAGTTAATTATAACAAAAGAGGGAAATGCTCAACCATTTCTTTGGCTTACATTTCCCTCTTTAAACTTACATTCATGTAATTTTACAATGTAATATAGTCATAAATTTTAATATATGTAATTTACTAATGATTTTATTCTATATTTATATTTATCATTGATAAATCAAGAATAACTTTAGTTCCTACACCTATCTCAGATTCAATAGATATTTTATGTGATAATTTATCGAGTATATTTTTACATAGATAAAGTCCAAGACCAGTTGCCTTTTTATCAGCTCTACCATTGTAACCTGTAAAACCTTTATCAAAAATTCTAGGGATATCTTCTGGAGATATTCCTATACCATTATCCTCAATTACCATTTTTTTATTTTCTAAAGGGTAAATTGATATTTTACCTTTATTAGTATATTTTATAGCATTAGAAAGTAATTGCTCTATTACGAACACTAGCCATTTTTCATCTGTCAAAACTTTATAGTTTGTGTTTTGAAAATCAAGTGATATTTTCTTTCGTATAAAAAGGGGAGCATATTTTCTAATTGCTTGTCTTACAATATCATCTAAATTATATTCTTTTATTACAAAATCATTTTCGCTATTATCTAATCGTATATAAGAAAGTACCATTTCTACATATTGTTCTATTTTAAATAATTCTGATGAAAGAGCATTTGAAATTTCGCTTTCAGAAGTTTGTATTAGTAATTTCATTGCTGATATAGGCGTTTTAATTTGATGAGCCCACATTGTATAATAATCAATCATATCCCTTTTAGCATTATCTGATTTAGATATATAACTTTTATACTCATCATTTAACTTTAAAATTAAATTAGTATAATCATCTTCAATCAAATTTTTTGGCAAGGGTAAGTTATCTAAAGAGATAGAAATTTCTCTTTGTAATTTATGTAATAAAAAATGTTTTTTATAGTAATTTATGAAATTTATACATATACAAATTATGCCGATAAAACAACATATAAATGCTGAATATAAAACTGGTTCAACCTCTAGATTGTATAGAAAAAATATCAAAGTAAATACTAAAACAAATGATATAAAAAGAAAAATAGGTTTTATATATTGTTTTAGATATCTAGGTATTATATATGTAAATTTTATTTCATTATCGTCCATGTTAATTCTCCTTACTCTATAATATATCCAATTCCTTTTTTTGTTTTGATAAAGTTAGTTAATCCAATTGACTCTAATTTTTTACGCAATCTAGTTACATTTACATTGAGGGTATTTTCTTCAACATAGTTATCTGTCTCCCACAACTTAATCATTAGATTATCCCTATTTACGGTTTTACCTTTGTTTTCTAATAAGGTTTGAAGTATTTTATATTCGTTTTTAGTTAATTCTACTTTTTCATCATTATAAGAGATAGAATTGTCGTTTATATTTAAAATAGCTCCATTGTGTTCTAATAAGTTTGTTTGGCTAGAAAAGTCATAAGTACGTCTTAGTATAGCTTGAATTTTTGCTACTAATACATTTAAATCAAATGGCTTTGATATAAAATCATCACCACCCATATTCATTGCCATAACAATATTCATATTATCAGATGCAGAAGATATAAATACGATTGGAACTTTTGAAAGCTTTCTAATTTCACTACACCAGTGATATCCATTATAAAATGGGAGTGTAATATCTAATAGTATTAATTGTGGGTTAAACTCTACAAATTCAGGAATAATATCTTGAAAGTTTGTAACTTTCTTTGCTATAAAACCCCAGTTAGATATTTCTTTTTCAATAGATTTTGCAATGATTTCATCATCTTCAATAATTAAAATTTTATACATAGAAACCTCCTTTAAGGTATTTTTCTAAATGAAACTATATTTTACTTATATTAATTTTAATAAATTTTATATCATATCAGAAATTATATATTTATTTTGACATTGTAACATGAAATCCTTGTTATTTACATCAAAATCGAAGTATTTATATACTTAACTAAATTAATTTATTTTTAAATTTTTTAGTGCTATCATATAAGTGGAGGTAAAATACCACACTTTGGAAATGTGATTTTATGATTTTTACATAAAATAAATATTGGGTATAATAGATTATGAAATTTTAAATAATTAATACAAAAGAATAATTGAGGAGGACTATAATAAAATGATTAATATTTTATGCTATGGTGATTCAAATACCTATGGATACAATCCCCTTAATGGACAAAGATTTGGCACTGATGAAAGATGGACAGGACTATTACAATCCATGTTGGGCAGAAATTATAATATAATAGAAGAAGGGTTAAACGGACGAACTACTGTACTAGATGATCCATTTAATGAAACTCTAAATGGTTTAAAGTACTTTGATATAGCATTGAAGACAAATTATCCTGTAGATTTAGTAATAATAATGTTAGGAACTAATGACTTAAAACAGAGATTTAATATGCCTGCTATTGATATTGCAGATGGGGCAGGGATGATAATAGATAAAGCCATAAATATAAGCAAGTTAAATAATAAAGAACATGAGCCATGTAAAGTTCTTTTAGTATCTCCAATACATATAGGGGAGGATATAGAAAAATCAGTTTTTGCTGAGTCATTTGGAGGAAATTCTGCTAGAGAAAAAAGTTTACAACTTGCAAAATATTATGAACAAGTAGCCAAACAACGAGGCGTTTACTTTATGGATGCTGGATTTTATGTAAATCCTAGTCACGAAGATTCTTTGCACCTAGATAAAGAAGGTCATAGAATATTAGCTTATGCATTTAAAGATAAAATAAAAGAAATTATGGAGTAATATGCATAAAAAGTATAGTTAAAAAGATACAATAAATAAATATTAAAATATAATTTAAATAAAATTAAATAAAAAAGAAAAGTAAGGAAAAATGTAAAATGAAAAATTAAAAAAAATTAAAAATTTTGAAGGGGATTTATACGAAAGGTAGAATTCTTATAATTAAGATTATCTTCCTTAATATTTTCAATATACATTTCAATCTCAAATATTGATTAAAATTTAAATGTTTAACAGTAAGTTATACTTTTAAATTTCTTGAAAATTTTGATAAAATCGGATTGAGTAAATTTACAAGGTTCGTATTTTAGAGAAATTATAGTTGGTGATATAACACCAACTATTTTTTTGTCTAAAAACCTTAATAAAAGGATAAATACAAGGATTAAAGAAAAAAATCACTAAAAACGTATAAAAATTGTAAGTTTTTAGACTATAATATAGTATAGGAAGTTTATTTTAAAGGAGGCATATTTTATGAATAAAGTGTCGTATCCAAGAAATAAGGTTTTAGGTGGTATTTGGGGATTAATAATAGGTGATGCAGTAGGAGTACCATATGAATTTACACCTAAAGAAAACATTCCAAACATAGATAAAATTGATATGGTAGCGCCGGAATATTTTAGAAAGACTTATATTGATATCCCTTTTGGTACATATTCAGATGATAGTGCACAATTTTTGTGTCTTATCGATAGTTACATAGAATGTGATGGATTTGATATCAATAATGCAGCAAAAAAACTTTTGGCATGGGTATCACATGGACTGTGGGCAGTTGATGGTGAAGTGTTTGATGTTGGAAGACAAACATTAAAGGCGCTAACTGAATATGCAAGAGGTACAAGTCCTAGATATTCAGGACTATGTGATCCTGAAGGAAAAGGAAATGGAGCTTTAATGAGGACTTTAGCTTTGGCACTTTTTGAAGATGAAGGTGATGAAAGATTAGTTTTGGATTCTCATGAGCAAGCAATGATCACGCATGGGAATATTTGTAATCATGTATGTTGTGCATTTTATAACTTAATTGCAAAATACATGCTTGAGGGCATGGATTTTGAAGAAGCATATTCTGTAGGTATAGATTCTCTAAAAAAAATATATAAAGATAAAAAAGATTATTTAGATGAATTTGAAAATAATATTTTGCCAGACGGAATCATAGAAGAAAGAGGAACAGGATATGTTGTTGATTGCCTAAAGAGTGCTTTCAAAATTATAAGAGAAAGTAATTCATATGAAGAGGCTATAAAAAAGGCAATAGCTTTAGGCAATGATACTGATACAACAGCTGCCGTAGCAGGTGGACTTGCAGGAATTATATATGGATTTGAGAACATACCGACTCACTGGTATAATCAAATTAGGGGAAAAGAAAAAATACTAGAATTAATAGATAAAATAAGTTTTGAGAATATCTAGATTTACGTCTAGGTATTTTTTTGCGTCCATTTTAGCTATTTTACATATGGATTTATAAAGAATATTTAAAAGGATGTATAAAAGTATATAAATTATCCATCTTACGATACATTCTTTTTAATTTGCAGAATTTTTTTCACTTATGCTAAAATAATCTAGAGATTATTTAGAAATATATAAGTTTTTTTAGGGGGATTAAGGAGAGAAATATGATAAAAATAATTGCGACAGATATGGATGGAACTCTTTTAGATAGTAAAAAAAATGTTCCAAAAGAGTTAGGTTATGTTTTAAAAAAATTAGATGAAAAGAACGTAAGATTTATAGTGGCGAGCGGTAGACAATACTACAATCTTGAAAAACAATTTAAAGATTATAATCAAGATTTGATTTATATAAGCGAAAATGGTGCAATGGTTTTTGATAAGGGAGAGATTGTATATTTAAGCGAAATAGATGGTGATAAACTAACTAAACCAGTTGAAATAGCAAGAAAAATACCAGGAGCATCAATAATTTTATGTGGTGAAAAAAGTGCTTATACTGAAAATAAAGGGGATTTCTTTATAAAAAATGCACGTCTTTATTATGAAAAATTAGAAGTTGTAGATAATGTACTAGATGTTGTAAGAGAAGGCAGAGATAAAATATGCAAAATAGCATTATTCCATGATAAAAGTTCTGAAAAATATTTATCTAAAGAATTTGATGAAGTAGAAAATGATTTTTTAATTTCAGTATCTGGTGAGTTATGGATGGATTTTATGAATAAAGGTGTAAATAAAGGAACAGCTATAGAGAGAATTCAAGAATGTTATGATGTAACTTATGATGAGACAATGGCATTTGGAGATTATCTAAATGACTACGAAATGATGCAAAGTTGTAAATATAGCTATGCTATGGCTAATGCACATCCAAAGTTAAAAGAAATAAGTAATTATGAAGCAAAATCAAATGATGAAAATGGTGTGATGGAAGTTATAAAAGAGTACTTTGAAATCTAGTTATTTGGATATAATAATTTAGTAGAATAGATTAGTATTAATATATATTTTAACCTAGGATATTTGTGAAAGAGAGGATTATGAATGTTTATAGATAGTGAAGATATAAAAAAGTAATTCCTGAAGTAATAAAAATAAGAAGGCATATACATATGTATCCAGAAATTAGTGAACAAGAATATGAAACATCTAAATTTATAAAACAGTGTTTAGAAGAAATCGGATTAGAAGCAAAAATTATTGGAGATACAGGTGTTGTATCGATGCTTATGAATAATCCTGAATTTCCTACTGTTGGGTTAAGGGCGGAAATGGATGCATTGCCTATAGAAGAAGAAACAAATTTAGAATTTAAATCAAAACATAAAGGTGTTATGCATGCTTGTAGTCATGATGGAATAGTAGCCACAGCATTAGGTGTTGCAAAATTGCTTTATGAACATAAAGATGAATTAAAATGCAATGTTAAGTTTATTTTTGAACCAGCAGAAGAAGTTGGGAAAGGTGCCAAAAAACTTATAGAGGAAAAAGTATTAGAAAATCCGAAAGTTGATAAGATGGTCATTTTTCATTATGCTAATTCAGATCCAATAGGAATGGAAATTCAAAAGGGAGTTTCCACAGCAACCCTAGGTAGAGTGGGTATTGAAGTAATAGGAAAATCATCACACTGGGGTGAACCAGAAAAAGGTATAAATGCAATATCTGTATCTGCAAAAGTTATAAATGCAATAGATAAAATAAATGAAGATTTAAAAGAAAAAATGCAATTTGTACTTGGAATGGGAACTATAAATGGCGGAGTAAAAAACAATATAATGGCTGAAAGTGTTAAGTTGGAAGGAACACTAAGAACATTTTGTGAAGAAAACTTTGAATATGTTTTAACTTATCTTCAAGATAGAATGAAAGAAATTGAAGAAGAAACAAATGCTACTATTAAAGTAACATTAATTTCACATCTTCCTGCACTTATTAATAACCCTGATTTAGTAAAAATGGGTAGCAAAGTCGGCAAGAAAGTATTTGGGGAAAGATTTGTTTTAGGAGAGAAACCATTTTTGGCAGGAGATAATGCAGCATACTATTTTAGATTAGTTCCAGGTGTTAGAATGGTTTTCTTTGCAAAAAAAGAAAATCAAGAAAATTGGCCACTTCATAATGGAAAATTTGATTTTAATGAGGATATTTTTCCATATGCAGTATGTACACTTTATAATTTAATTTCGAATATGGAATAGATAAAAAGAAATAAAGTATATTAGATAAATATATTTAACTTTATTAAAAAGAGATTTTTACAAACTATTTAGCATTGTTAAAAATCTCTTTTTTTATTTAATATAGTTGTGAAACTAACTATATTGCAATACAATATAGTTATACCTTGTAATACATGGTAGAGCGAGGAGGTAAAATTAATGATAACAACACAAATGCTAAAAGGGGTTTTAGAAGGATGCATTTTACAAATTATAAATGAAGAAGAAACATATAGTTATGAGATTACAAAGAAGTTATCACAATATGGATTAGGTGAAGTTTCTGAGGGAACTATATATCCATTGATGCTAAGGCTTCAAAAAAATGGGTTAGTAAATTCGGTATCAAAGGCATCGAGCAGTGGTCCAAAAAGAAAATACTTTAATTTGACGGATAAAGGTAGACAAGAATTAGAACAGTTTAAACAAAACTGGGAAGATCTTTTTACTTCAGTGAATAAATTAATGGGGGGTATTGGAAATGAATAAAAAAGAGAAAACAATATTAAATAAAAATAATAAAAGGGAAGAATTAATAAATGAAGAAAATGATAAAGTACTAACTGATATGATATGTTATTTGAGGGTTTCTGGAATTTCAAAATACAATCAAGAATTAGTTAGAGCAGATTTAATTGAAATGATATTAGATGCTCAAGAAAGAGGAGAAAATATACAACAAGTAATGGGCAAAGACTACAAACAAATTTGTGATAATATAATTGCAGAATTTCCACAAGAAACAAAGGCAAAAAAAGCGGTAGAATATATACGTATAGCATTGATATGTGTGGTGATATTTGGATTGTACTCAATTATATTTCAAGTAATAGATTCAATTGCTAACAATAAAGCATTTATATATAATTTGCAAGTATCATTTTTAATCGAAGCAATAACAATTATTGTTGCATCAAATTTTATTGTTAAATATATATGCAAAAATCCATTTGATGAAGATAATAGAAAATCTATAAATAGTAATAAAGTAAAATCTTTCTTGGTGATATTTGTGACAATTTTAGTTATATTAATATTATTTATGGCATGTTCTTATCTATTTAATAGCACAATACTAATTATGCCTTTATATGTTGCAGTTATATCAGTAGTTATATTGTTCATTATTGAAAGAGTATTAAATAAAATTGTATAAATAAACTTAAATTAATTAATAAGATAGGCCTTTTCAATTTTTATATTGAAAAGGTTTTTTTATGTGGGCAAAATCCAAATTTTTATTGATATAATTCATATTAAATAAATAAAATTATGTTTAAGATACTGTTAAAAAAGAATTTGGGTTATATTAATATAATATAGTTCAAAAACAAATAATTTAACGGTAACTTTCTTGTTTAATATGAAATTTTATTATATACTTGTTTAAGGAAAATTATACAATTTAATTATAAATAATAGTGAATAGGTGATAAAAATGGCAAATGTACAGGATATTGTTTTTATATTAATGCAAGGTTTTTCAGGGGCTGTTGCAGGATATATAACTAATAAATATGCAGTTAACATGATTTTTAAAGAGTATACACCTTTAAAAATTGGAGGCGCAGTTAAAAAGAATAAAATAAAATTTATAGAAGAAGTAAGTGAGTTAGTAGAGAGGGATATAGTAAACTCAGAAACATTGATTGGTTCAATCGAAAGCAAAGATTTTTCGGATGTTATAGATTCTGCGTGTATAGATTTTATGACTAATTCATTAAATAATGTTTTTGAAAGTGTAAAATTAAAAGATATTCCACAAATAAGCTCTAGTACAAAACAGTGTGTTACATTTATAGAGCAGAATTTACAGGAAGAATTGCCAAAACTAATAGATAATTTATCTAACAAAATAGATATTAAAAAATTAATTCAAAAAGATCAACTAGATAATATAAGTGAAAAGATAGTTAAACTAATTATAGAAGTATTAGAAACAGATGAAAAACTAGAAGAATTTTTATTATGTTTATATGATGAAAATAAAAATGTAGTTTTAGCAGACTTTTTAAGTGAAGAAGCTAAAGATAAACTAATACAAGGCATAACAAGTATTATAAGTCAGTCTATAGAAGATATAATTAATGACGAAGCTAAATGCTTAGAATTAATAGAAAAAATATATGAACTACTAGATTTAAAATCTGTAATATCTAAATTAGAAGAGAGTTTAGGTCAAAAAACTTTAGAAGATATAGCAGGAGAAGAAGGGTTAAATAACCTAAGTAACTTATTATTTGACCACATAAAGAATTTAATAAATGAAGATGTAAATAGAACTAAAGTAAAAGAAGTTATATCTGAATTATTGACTATTGCTAAAGATATGGATTTAACTCTATTTGAGATACTTCCAGAAGAATTAGCTAATTCAATAGTAAGTTATATTAGATTCATTATACCGGACATAGCTCCACATATATCAAATTGGTTATACGAAAACAAAGATAAGATAGATTTTGTAATAAATAATGCAGTTAATGAAACTGTTAACGAAACAGAAGATCCATCACTTAGGGGAATAGTAGACAAATTCGGAAGCATGTTATCTTCAATTTCTCAAACATTAAAAATTGTAGATAGAGCAGCGAATATGGTCGACAACTATGATTTAAGTCCTGAAGACGGACAAAAGATATATTTAACTATATCTAAATTCTTTGATGAAACAAGTATAGGAGATATTTTTGAATTATTAGAAGACAAATTAAATTTAAGTAATGATGATATTTGTGAAAAGTTACTAAATTTATTTGATGAAAAGGGCGATATTTTAACTAAGAAAATAGTATTTAACTTTAAAGATAAGACAATATCAAATTTCGTAAAACTAGATTTAGAGCAAGTATTTAAATCAAGTATTATACCTTTAATCTATAAATTTATTAAATCTAAAAAGGATAATATAGACAAGATAGTATCAAACTTAGTAGAAGTAAAAATCAACGAAGTATTATCTAATAAAATAGAAAACTTAATTTCAAAGGAAAAGGTAGGATTATTATCTAAAAAACTACCTAAGTTAATTTCAAAATATATAGGAAATAACAAAAAAATATGTAAGTTATATATTGAAAAGATAATATATTCATATTTAGATAATGTAGATTTTGAAAGTATTGTAATGGAAAACAAGGAATCATTAATTTTATCAGCATGTAATAAATTTAATGATTTAGAAAAATTAGTGATAGAACAATTAAAAGATAAAGAGATAAAAGATATACTAGATTTAATCAAAGACAAGGAAGGATTTAGCTTATCTTTAAGTCAAAAACTTCATCAAGGTCTTGTTAATAATGTAGAACAAGTAATAGATAATAATGTCAAAAGAGTAATATACAACAATTTAATAAAATTAGATGAAGATGAAATATGTAATATAGCACAAAGTTTTATGGGGAAACAGCTTAAACCATTATCTTATTTCGGTGCTTTATTGGGTTCTGTAGCAGGGTTAATATTTGCATTTGGAATAAATGGAACAATAAATAACCTAGGGTTTTATAATAGATACCAAACTACGATAATGGCATGTGTACTTATGGGATTAGTAGGTATATTGACAAATGTAATAGCATTATGGATGATATTCCATCCATATGAAAAAAATAAATTTGTTGCGAAAATACCTATTTTTAAAGTGTTTTCACAAGGATATATACCTGCACACAAAGAAGGTTTTGCGAATGGAATGGCTTATTTTATAGATAATGAACTTTTAAAAGGTAAGAGAGTAGAAAGTTTATTTAATAGTAGAAAAGATAAATTCTCAGAGAGTATTTTCAACTTTGTATCTAAGAATAATTTTAAATTGTTCATAGATATGGCAAGTGAAAGAAAAAGTCAAATAAGTAAATTTTTATATAAATTTATTATAGATAAATGTGAACAAAATAAAACAAAGATTGCAGAAATTTTATCTAATACAACAGAAAATGCAACTGTAGAAGATATATTAACTAAGAAAAAAGTTATGAGTATATCAGAAAACTTCTTATCAAATTTAGATAAGTTAGATGAGGCAGTTATAAAATTTGCACAAGGTAAAATTGATAAGCATAAAACGATAAATAATTTATTACCAGAAAAAGTAGTACAATCTATTAATAATAGTGTAAGTGAAGCTATAGACAATAGTATAAAAAATTCTGTAGATAAAGTTCTTAAAGAAGAGTTAGTAAAATCATTAGTTTTAAATAATGAAGGAATTTACAATGATTTTAAATCAAAAACACTTTCTGACATTATAGGTGATGAACGACTATCTAAATTAGAATCAATGGTTGATAAAGATTTAAACGACTATATAGTTGTAAATTTACCACGATTATTGGAAAGATCAATAGACGAATTATTACAAAGTGAACTTCATGAAGAAAAAACAATCGGTGAGCTTTTTGGTGGAAGTATAAGGATAACTTTAGACAAAAACTTATATCCAATAACAGCAGCCTTATTAGGGAAAGTAAATTACTATGCTCAAGAAAATAAAGAACAGGTTGCTAACATGGTTATTAATATGGTTAGAAAACAACTTAACTTCTTCGTTAAAATGGCTTATGATTTTATGAATGGAGATAAATTAGTAAGTCTTGTTGTTATAAATATTATAGAGACAAAATTAGAAGATTTTATAAATGATACTATGTATTCTACAATAAAAACAACTTCTGTTTGTCTTAAATCAGCAATATATCCAACTACTGTTCAAAATGTAGGATTTGTTGCAGAAGAAGTAAATACAAAATTAATAGCAAGTACACTTGATGAAGACATAAAACAAAATGAAATAATATTTAACAATGTTGATGACTTAGCTTTAGTTGCAATTGATAAAGCGAAAGAAATAAAATTATCAGATATATTTAAAGACACAAATATAGAAAATATAGAAAATCTATACAAAGTGTTTGAGGGAGAAATTGCTCAAACTTTAAGCCTAGTAAATGATAATTATAACAATAACATAGAGAATATAAATAAATTTATAAATGATTATATTAATCAAAATATAACAGTAAAAATATTAGATGAAAAACTATCGAATATAATAGATATAGATGAAACTCTAGAATTTACGATTAAATCTATACTAGAAAAATTAAATAAAAATATTGAATCTAAAGAATTAATATTAAAATCTATTAAAACAGCTTATGAAAATAACATAGTAGGTATGAAATTAAATAATTTATTAGAACAAAATATTTTACTTTCAGAGATAGAATCATATTTAGATAAACTATTTAATGACTTAGATTTCAATGAAAATAATCAATATATAGTAGATAAAATAGTATTTAACTGTATAGAAAGTGAATTTAAATTTATTGATAAAGATACAAAAGATTACATTGTAAAATGCATAGTAGATGCATTACTTACTACAGGTATTGGATTTACTGTTGATGCTATGAAAGCACTTAAACTTAAAGAAATAACTACAGAGCAAGTAGAAATTATGGACCCAAGAGAAATTCATATGCTATTTAAAGCATTTGCTGGTGACTTCTTCATTAAACTATACTTATATGGTTCAATGGGAGCAGTATTTGGTATAAATATGTACTTGTCAATTCTTTTAGGAATAGTGGACTGGTTCTATAGCAAAAAAGTAGATGAATTTGAAATTAGTACCGATAATATATTTAAGGAATAAAATAAAAAAAACTCCTCACTCTATAAATAAATAGAGGAGGAGTTTTTTTATGAAAAAATCAACAGTAATCATAATTTTAATTATAGGAATTTTAATAATATCTATGTGTAATTTTGATGAGGTAAAAGAGGCGTTTGAATTAAATATTATAACTACAACTATACAATCAAAATTAATAAATAAAGACAATAAATATATAAAGGCAGACTTGAAAATACCACAGTTAACTATGGGAAATAAGAGTATTGAAAATAATCTAAATAAAAAATTTGAAACAGATATAATGAGTTTTTATAATAACTCATACAAAGAAGCACAATCTTTTTTTGATGATTTTCCCGAAGCAGAAAATAAATTTATTGTAAGCTCTGATTATGAAGTTAAGAAAAGTAACGACAAAATATTTAGTATACTTATTAAGTATTATAAATATAGTGGAGGAGCGCATGGAATTTATGAATATATCCCATATAATATAGATTTAGCTTCTGGCAATGTATTTGTATTAAAAGATATTTTTGATGAAAACTCAAATTATCAGCAAGTCATAAATAGTGAGATAAAAAATCAAATAAAACAATTAAATAAAGAACAAAACCTTCCTGAAGACAGTACGCAAATATATGCATTTAATAAAATAAAAGATAATCAAAAGTTTTATATTAAAGATGATTCAATTATTATATTTTTTGATTTATATGATATAGCGCCATATGTAGCGGGAATACCTGAATTTACGATAAAGAGAGAGGTTATAGAGAATTTACTCAACTCTAAATATAAAGAAATCATTTTTTACAACCCTAATGCAAACACACTTTAGAATATAAGTATAAAAAAGTATCTTAGCTATTTATATTTTGCCAAGATACTTTTTATTTTTAGATTAAAGGATTTAATGAAGCGATTTTTGTTACAGCAACATAAACTCTAGAAATTTCATACCAAGTTTTGAAATCTACTACGCCAGTCTGTGGCAATCCAAATATCTTTTGGAATGTTCTAACTGCTTCAGCAGTAGACGGACCATATATTCCATCTTCAGCAACTTTAGGAAGAGCTGGATAAGAATTAGAAATAGCATTTAGTTGATTTTGAATAGTTCTAACATAATTTCCTTCGGAACCAACTTCTAGAGGAGTCCCAGGAAAAGAAACTGGCACACCAGATACTATTTGTGCTTGTGCAAACACTATATTATCCCCGTAAAAATATTTAAGAATATCCTCGTAATTATATCCTTGATCACCTAAGCTCTTGCTTCCCCATTGAGTCATTTGATCAGGACATTGCGTTCTTTGTCCATCACAATATTGAGCCAAAAGTGGCTGTCTTGATGTAGGAGGTCTTCTTATAAATGTGTTAAATACTGTATCGACTACAACTGATATTTCATCGAATATATTTCGGTTGTGAATATATTTATGATCGTAATTAGTTGTAGATGTAATTGTAAAATTAAATCCCTTATTTCTATACCATTCTGTAAAAACTCTGTTTAGTGTAAATGATATAATTGCTATTACATTTGCATAAATTGTTTGTTCAGGCCAAGTTGAATATATTTCAGATGAGGCTACATTTTTTATATAAGTTTTGAATGGAACCCAGAAGTTTTCTGCAGAAGAGTCTTCTGGTAAACCATCATGAACTACTATAAACTCTGGAACAACTGGATTATCCAGTACAACAAATCCTGTTGGCGCAGGAATTGGCTTTAAGCTATCTTCTGGTATTTTTGGAGGATAATCACCCCATAAAGTATGAGGACCTATATCATAAGTAATTTCATTTTGTCTTTTATAAGAGCGTCTACTTCTTTCCCTTGGTCTCATAGGGATAGACTGTCTAGCGGTTACGATAGGCAAAAGTTGTGTACCATCTATAATAATAGTTTCATATCCATCTTTTATAGCTTCAACTACATAGTCAGTATAGGGTCTTGTAGTTGAAGTTGGATCTAAAGAATATTCTACATTTGGTGCAGACAGAGGTATGTTACTTATTTGCCCCGAATCATCAGTTTTTAAGTTTTGATATATAGCAGATGATGAGCCATCTGCATTTTGCCCATAAATATTTATTGTAACATCTTGTACTGGTGTATTAGTCGTTGAATCAACAACACTTATTGTTAAGAAACCATCTTGCATTTAATCACCTTCTTTTCTTTTATAAAACATGGAAAATAAATATTTTTTAATCTACTTAAAATAAAGATTTTCTTATTAACTATATGCACTTTAATAATTACTATTGAGAAAAATTGAAAAAAATTATTGATAATTCTATTATTTATTTTATGAATAGAGACAGTCTTTTGTGAAAAGATATTTTATAAGAGCATTGATTCAAGAAGGGAGAACATACATATTACATGATTGCCTTTTTTATTACTTTATTACCTGTAATTTGTTTTATATTATGGATTTATTACAAAGATAAATACAATAAAGAAAGTATATATATCCTTTTAAAATATTTTGTTTTAGGGATAATTATAAGTTTTTTTGCAATAATCATAGAAAAAATTTTAGTAGATAAAAATATATTTGAAGATGATACAAATTTAATTTATACAGCATTTGTAGTAGCTGGATGTACGGAGGAGATACTTAAAGGTATAACACTTTTTATTTTTGCAAATAGAGAAGAATCATATGATGAAAAGCTAGACGGAATAATCTACTCTATATTTTTGTCTTTAGGATTTGCAACAGTTGAAAACATAATTTATGTTAATTATGAAAAAGTAGTATCTATACTTCAGATAGCTTTTTCAAGAGCTATTATTTCAATACCCGCTCATGTGATGTTTGCAATCACTATGGGTTACTATTTTTCAAAATATAAGTTTGAAAATAACGGTGTAAAAAGAAGACAAAATCTAATACTAGCATTTCTTATTCCAATATTACTTCATGGTATTTTTGATTTTATATTGATGATAGGATATAAATGGACTATTATAGTTTTTATATTGTATATTACAGTATTAGCAAGAATAAATTTAGATAAATTTAATAAATATAGGTTATATTCAAAAAAGAGATTTTTTGATAGACTAAAACATGGAAAGAAATAAAGATTACAGAGAGGAAAGAAAATTTGATTAGTTTACCAGAAAGATTTTTAGAAGATGTAAAAATCATACTAGAAGATGAGTATGAACAATTTATAAATAGCTATAATGATAAAAAGACAACAGGTCTTAGACTAAATACAATGAAGATGACAAAGGATAAATTTGAAGAATTAAATTTATTTAAATTAGACCCAATACCTTGGGCAAATGAAGGATTTTATTACGATGAAGCTGATTGTAAGCCTGGTAAAAATCCGCTTCACGAAGCTGGTGTTTATTATCTACAAGAGCCGTCAGCTATGAGTGTAGTTCCTAAATTAGATATACAAAAAGGTGATAAAGTACTAGATATGTGTGCAGCTCCGGGAGGAAAATCAACATACATATTATCTAAATTAGATGATACAGGACTTTTAGTTTCAAATGAAATAAATCCTATAAGAATTAAAGCGTTAGGTGAAAACCTTGAGAGATTTGGAGCTAGAAACTGCATAATAACAAATACTGATTCAGCTAAACTTAGAAAAGTATTCACAGGTTACTTTGACAAAATAGTAATAGATGCACCTTGCTCAGGAGAGGGAATGTTCAGAAAAGATCCAGTTGCTATAGAAGATTGGACTTATAGTAAAGTTTTAGAGTGTCAATCTATTCAAAAAGAGATTATAAGAGATGGATACAAAATGCTTAAAAAAGGTGGAATACTTGTCTATTCAACATGTACATTCTCAAAAGAAGAAAATGAAGATGTTATAGAAGAGTTTATTGCTGAGCATGAGGGTGCAGTACTAATAGAAATGGAAAGGTTATGGCCTCATAAAGTAAAAGGTGAGGGGCATTTTGTTGCTAAAATTCAAAAATTAGATGATGAAGACTGTAGAGTCAAAGAAATGAAAGTAAAAAAACTAAATAATGAAATTAAGGAATACAGAAACTTTGAGAAAAAACACCTTAATATAAACGCAAACGAGAAATTTATGTTAAGAGGGGATAATTTATATTTACTGCCAGATGAATGCCCAAATGTAGACAAGCTTAAAGTCTTAAGATATGGGTTACATTTAGGTGTATTAAAGAAAAACAGATTTGAGCCTTCTCATGCTTTATCACACTATTTAAAACCAGAACAAATAAAACATATACAAAATATATCTTTAGATGATGAAACAATATTTAATTATTTAAGAGGAAATGTAATAAATACTGGAGAAAGTCGCGGTTGGGTAGTTGTAGCTGTTGAAGGAATTCCTATTGGATGGGGAAAAGAATCTAATGGAGTATTAAAAAATCATTACCCAAAAGGGCTAAGAATAAATTACTAAAAATTTATATTAAATATTTTATAACATAAAATTTAGATGTATTATAATACTAAGATGACGAGATAGTAAAATAAAGGAAAAATAAATCTCTTTATTGAATATATATATTTGAATTTTATTAGTGCAGAGAGGAGAGAATATAATGGGAAAGAAAGAAGTAAGTCAAACAAAAAGTGTAAAAAGCAGTATAGTTGAATGGATAAAAGTTTTTGGTCTAGCTATTATATTAGCATTTGTAATAACTTTATTCATAAAACCAACATTAGTAAGAGGAGACTCAATGCTTCCGACTCTTCACGAAAATGATTATCTGATAATAAATAAGATTGGATATAAAGTAGGGGAACCTAAAAATGGAGATGTTATAGTTTTTAAATCTGACTTAGAACAAAATGATGGAACAAATAAAGATTTAGTAAAAAGGATAATTGGTATCGAGGGAGATAGAATAATAATTAAAGATGGTAAAGTTTATGTAAATGATAAATTACTTAACGAAACATATCTTAGCCAAGGAATGGATACTAAAGGTGATATAGACTTAGTTGTTCCACAAGGTAAACTATTCGTATTAGGAGACAATAGAGAAGTAAGTTTAGATAGTAGATATGAACAAGTTGGATTAGTAGATATAAGTGATGTAGAAGGAAAAGTCTTAATAAGACTATATCCATTTAACGACATAAGCCTAATAAAATAGTTTATTTAATCTATTTTTAAAGATTAACTAGGTACAAATATATACAATCAATAATAAAATAAATAAAAGGGGAAATGTATTTTAATTTATAATATTTAAATAAATTTTCTTAGAAGAGGGGTACAACCATGATTAATTTAAATATTAATGGAAATATAAAAACATATGCTGTAGAAAATGATGAACAAGGGATTAAGCTGTCTGATGTAGCTAGAGATGTTGAGCAAGAATATTCAGGTTATATATCATTAGCTGTAGTAAATAATGAATTAAGGGAATTGAATACCTACATTAAAGAAGATAGTGACATAACATTCTTAGATACAAAAAATCCAGATGGACTTAGAGTATATACTAGAACATTAAACCTTGTATTTATTATGGCATGTAAATGCTTATTTAAAGATAGTAGAGTAGTGATAGAGCATTCATTATCTAATGGTGTTTATTGTGAGATACATCTAGGTAGACCGATTACCCAAAATGATATAGCACAGATTAGAGAAAAGATGGATAAAATAATATCTAGAGATTATGAAATAAATAAAACTATATACAGCAAAAAAGAGGCAATAAAAATATTTGAATCTATTGGATTAAATGAAAAAGCTGAATTAATCAAATATAAAGATGGAGATACAGTAAAAATATATAAATGTAATAATTATATTGATCACTTTTATGGATATCTTATGCCTTCAACTGGATATATAAAAAGTTATGATTTATTCAAATATCAAAATGGAGTAATATTAATGGCTGCTAGTGAGGAGGATAAACGAATACCAAAAAGATTTATACCTCAACCAAAACTTGCAAGCATATATAAAGAAGCAGAACGCTGGTCAGACTTAATGGGTGTAGACAAGGTATTGACTTTAAATGAAATAATAGAGTCAGGAAAATATGGCGAGATAATAAGAATTGTTGAAGCATTACATGAAAAGAAGATAGGACAGATTGCTGATATAATAAAACAAGAGAACAAAAGAATAATTTTGATTGCAGCACCATCTTCATCAGGAAAAACAAGTTTTGCGACAAGATTATCAATTCATCTAAAAGTCAATAACTTAAATCCTATATCTATATCTTTAGATAACTACTTTGTAGACAGGGAAAAAACACCATTAGATGAGTTTGGAAATTTAGATTATGAATCTATAAATGCAATAAATTTAGATAGGTTTAATAAAGATTTAAATGATTTATTAGAAGGAAAAGAAGTTCAACTTCCAAAATATAATTTTATAACTGGCAAAAGTGAACAAGGAGAAATTCTTCAGATAAATGAAAATCAACCAATAATATTGGAAGGTATTCATGGATTAAATCCAGTGTTAACATCATCAATACCTGATGATGAAAAATTTAAAATTTACTTGAGTGCATTAACTCAATTGAATTTAGATGATCACAATAGAATACCAACAACTGACTTAAGATTAATAAGAAGAATTGTAAGAGATAATCAATTTAGAGGTCATACAGCTGAGATGACTATAAAGGGATGGCCATCTGTAAGAAGAGGCGAGGAGAAAAATATATTCCCGTATCAAGAGCAGGCTGATATAATGTTTAATACTGCTTGTGTATATGAATTATCATTATTAAAAACATATATAAAACCATTACTAGAAGAAATTGATAAAAGCAGTGAAGCATATATAGAGGCTAAAAGACTTCTAAAGTTACTACAATATTTTGTAGAGTTAGATGATTTATCAGATATACCGCCGACAGCAATAATTAGAGAGTTTATTGGTGGAAGTAAAATAGTACATTAATTTAAAAAGTTAAAATAATTTTTAAATTAACTATAAAATGAAGTAAGAGTCAATTTGGATTAAAAAATTGATTCTTACTTTTTTATTTTCTAAAATTGAGATAAATATATATTCATGTATACATATGAATATATATAGGTATAATTAAGTATAGAATTATATAATAAATCTGATACAGAAAAAATATTTTTTACATTATATATTTAAGTTGAAATCTAGGCATAAATCATTTACTATAGTAATATATAATATTTGGATTATTCAAATAATTTAAATTTTATACTTAAATTGTTGTTAAAAAATGAAAATAATACATGAATACACTACCAATATATGTATTAGGTTTTTTTGACAATTATATATATTTAATATATAATTATTTTTATATTAAGTAAGTCAAGTGACTTTTTTGGGGGTAAAAAAAATGAAGGATTTGTTAGTATTGCGAGACCTAGAGTGTGTTAAAGCTATTGCACACCCAAGAAGAATAGACATACTGAATGCTTTTGATAAAGAGCCATTATCAGCAAAGCAATTGTCAGAAATGTTAGACGAACCACATGCTAAGATAAACTATCATATTAAAACATTGTATAATGTAGGGATATTAGAATTAGTTGAAGAAAAAATTAAATCTGGTATAGTTGAAAAATATTACTATCCAACAGCTAATAATGTTGTTATGAGTAGAAAAATAATTGATTATACTCTAGATCCTGCAAGTAAAGATGGGGCCGTATCTATTTCAGATTTTGAAGATACAATAGAGAATTTTTATAATGCTGTTGAACAAGGGGCGTTAAAATTAGATAGTGTTTTAGAATACAGAAATATAAAATTATCAGATTCTGAAATTAATGAATTACAAAAAGTAGTTAATGATAAAGTTTCAGAAATTTTAGCAAATAGAAAAGAAAATGATGAAGAGAAAAAACATGATCTAATGATGGTAGCAATACCTACAGATCTTGATAATGAGGCTACAGAATAAGTATCAACTATGTTGGTACTTTTTTTAGATTATTTTAAAATAGATTAATAAAATAGTAATTTAGGAAAGGGGTTTATTTATGAGAGAATTTGGGAAAACTGGCATGAAGATAAAAAGGGTTGGATTCGGTGGAATTCCAATTCAAAGAATAAGTCAAGAAGATACTAATAAAGTAATTGATGAATTAGAAAAATGCGGAGTTAACTTTATTGATACGGCAAGAGGGTATACTGTTAGTGAAGAATATTTGGGAAATGCATTAAAGGGAAGAAGAGAAAAATTCTACATAGCAACTAAATCGATGTCTAGAGATTATGAATCTATGAAAAGAGATATAGAAATTAGTTTAAAAAATCTTCAAACTGATTATATTGATTTATATCAAATGCATAATGTAAAACCTGCTGAATATGATACTCTGTTTGGTGAGGATAGAGCATATAGAGCACTACTAGAAGCTAAAGAAGCGGGCAAAATAAAGCATATAGGAATAACTAGTCATGGTTTGGAAACTGTTGAAAAAGCTGTAGAGAGTGACAAATTTGAAACTATACAATTTCCATACAATATAGTTGAGAATCAAGCAGATGAAGTATTTAAAAGAGCACATAAAAAAGGTATTGGAACAATAGTTATGAAGCCATTAGCTGGAGGAGCTATTGACGATGGAACACTAGCAATGAAATATTTATTATCAAAAGAATATATTGATGTTGCAATACCAGGTATGGATACTCCAGAACAAGTTAGAGAAAATACTGCTGTATTACAAAATTATGAATTGACAGAAGAGGATAATGTAAAGATAGCTAAAATTAAATCAGAATTAGGAACTAATTTCTGTAGAAGATGCGAGTATTGTCTTCCATGTCCACAGGGAATAAATATTCCTCAAAACTTTTTACTAGAAGGGTATTATAGTAGATATGGGTTACAAGATTGGGCAGTAGATAGATATAAAGGTCTTGCAGAAAATGAAAGAGCAAGCAATTGTATAGAATGTGGAGAATGTCAAAAGAAATGTCCGTATGAGCTACCTATAATAGATATGTTAAAGAAAGTAGTTAATACTTTAGAAAAATAGATAGAGAATAAAAAAATAGATTGCATCCACAAAAAAGTAGGATAGCAATCTATTTTTTATTTTTCAGTTATTGTATAAGAAACATCATACTTAGATGCAGGATAAAGTAATATTTCAACTCTGGGATTTTCTTTATCTATATAGTTAAATAATAAAACAGGTTTAAGTTGCTTATCATTTTTTATAATTCCACTTTTCTCAATTCCGTCACAAATACTCTTAGGATAATTGTGTAAGTCACCCATTTTTTTATTTGGGAAATATAGTTTTAATATAGTAATTAAATCTTCTTCTATTTGTTCACCTTGATATTGTTGATTTATATATCCTGCAATCATATTTTCATATGCTAAATACTTAGAATGCTTTCCTTTTGATGGCATCCAGGCTTGACCATGAATATTAGTAAGTTTAAAATTAGATTTACTAATAGGTCGTCCTGGGATTGTTAGTTTTATCAAATTATCACTCCCTTACCTTTAGTTATTATAAAGCTAAAAGAGAATTTACGAAAGGATATTTTATGGATAAAAATAGATTAATAGAAATTTGCAAAGATTCAGGGGTAGATACTGTTGGAATTGCACCAGTTGGTCCATACACTGAATTAAAAGAAATTTTGATAAATAGAAAGCAGAAGCAATATCTAACGGGGATGGAAGAGGAAGATATAGAAAAAAGAATAAATCCCAAATTAATAATGGAAGATGCAAAATCAATAATAGTATGTGCATTTCCATATTATGCAGGAGAATATGAGGATGCAAATATATCTAAATATTGTTATGGAGAAGATTATCATATTGTAACAAAACAAATACTAACTGATATATGTTTACAACTAGAAAGTGAAATTCCAGAGTTTAAGTATGAAATATTTGCAGATAATGGACCATTAGTGGATAGATATTTAGCATACTTAAGTGGTATAGGGTATTTTGGAATAAATAACAATATAATAACAGATAAGTATGGGTCTTACGTATTTATTGCATATATAGTAAATAATTTTAATTTTGAAAAAGATAAACCTATTGAAAAAACTTGTTTAAAATGTAATAAATGTGTCAAATATTGTCCGGGAAATGCTATCTTAGGAAATTTTGAAATAGATCCAAGAAAATGCATTTCATATATAACACAGAAAAAAGAAGAATTATCTGAATCAGAAGAAAAAGTATTAAGAGAAAATAAAAAAGTTTTTGGGTGTGATATATGTCAAGAAGTATGTCCACATAATAAAGATATAGAAATTACAAATTTTACTCAATTTAAAGAAAACTTAATGACGAAAATAGATGTAGATGAGATAAATGAAATTTCAAATAAAGAATTTAAACGAAGATACAAAGAGAGAGCATTTAGCTGGAGAGGAAGAAAAATTATTAAGAGAAATTTAGATATAATTTATGATGAAAATAAAATAAATCTTTAAAAATTTGATAAATAAAGTAAATATTCATAATTAATAATATCTCTCAAACATATAATTAGATAAGATGAAAATATGTTGTATTGAGGGGAGAGGGCTATGAAAAAATTTAAAAATACTTCTGAAGTTGAACCTTATGATGGTATTATTGGTCAAGAAAGAGCTGTTAGCGCAATGCAATTAGGTCTACAAATGAATAATCCAGCTTATAATATATATGTTTCAGGAGATTGTGGAAGTGGAAGAATTACTTATGTGATAAATGCAATCCAATCTCAGCAAATTGATGAAAGCAAAATTAAGGACTGGTGTTATGTATATAATTTTAAAGATGCAAGATGTCCGATTGCTATTGACTTTCCAGCAGGTAAAGGTATGGAATTCAAAGAATATATGGAAGATTTAATTGAAAACTTAACAGAAGAAATTAATGAAGCATTTGAAAATGAAGAGTATGAGCTTACAAAAAATAAATTACTGCAAACATATGAATTTGAAAAAGAAAAATTATTAAAAAGTGTAAGAAATTATGGTAAAGAAAAAGGATTTAAGCTTAAGAGTAGCTCTTCAGGCTTTATATTTATGCCTATAGATGATAATTATGAAGAAGAAATATCAGCAGAGGAATTTTGCCAGACTAAAAAGGAACTTGAAGAGATGGCTATTCAAGTTTTATATAAATTAAAAGCATTAGAAGAAAAAGTCAAACAAGTTGTTATTGAAACAGAAAACCAAATTGGAAAATTAGTAGTAGTACCATATATAGAAGATGCTAGAAAAAAATATAGTGATAATAAAAAAGTACTAGATTATTTAGATGAATTAGAAGAAAACATATTGGAATACATTTATCTTTTCTATTTAGATGAAGATGATTTAAAAGATAAATATGACAAAAATTATACCTTAAAATATGGGGTAAATTTATTTGTAAATAATGAAAACTTTAAAAAAATTATTGTAGAAAATGACCCTAGACCGAGTAACCTATTTGGAAAGGTAGAATACGAATATCAAAATGGAAACTTAAAAACAGATTTTACTAAAATAATTCCAGGAGCATTCCATAAAGCAAATGGAGGATATTTAGTTTTATATGCAGACCAACTTTTGAGATACGCAAATACATGGGAGTTATTGAAAAAGACATTAAAAACTGGACAAATAGACATAGAAGGTCAAGGATTTATAAATCCAATGCCAATTCCGACTGATTTAAAAATAATACTTATAGGAAGTAGATACTTATATAATCTTATATACAATTATGACCCAGAATTTATGAAATACTTTAAGGTATTTGTAGATTTTGATGATGAGATGAATAAAACTGAGGAGAATGAAGATGCAATAAGTGGTTTTATATCATATCAATGTAAAAAAAATAATTATAGACATTTATCTTATGATGCAGTTACACAAGTAATTAATCAAAGTATGAGAATGGTAGAAGATAAAAATAAATTATCTACTAATTTTAATAAAATAATGGATATGATAAATGAGGGAAATCTATATGCAAAAATGGATAACTCAAAATATATAGAAAAAAGACATATAGAAAAGGCGATACAGGCTAAAAAATATAGAATTGATAAAATTGAAGAGAAGATAGATGAATCATACAAAAGGGAAAATACATTAATAGATATAAGCGGAAAACAAGTTGGTGTAATTAATGGATTATCTGTATTAAGTACTGGTGAATATACTTTTGGAAAGCCTTCAAGAATAACTGTTTCTACAGCATGTGGAAATAGAGGAATTGTAAATATAGAACGAGAAGCTAAAATGAGTGGTTCTATACACAATAAAGGGGTATTAATACTAGAAGGATATTTAGCTGAAAATTTTGCACAGGAATTTCCTTTATCATTAAATGCATATATTTGTTTTGAACAAAACTATGGTGGTGTGGATGGAGATAGTGCATCATCTGCAGAATTATATGCTTTATTATCATCATTAAGTAATATTGGAATCAAACAAAATATTGCTGTAACAGGATCTATAAATCAAAAAGGTCAAATCCAAGTTGTAGGTGGTATACCTAAAAAAGTAGAAGGATTTTATTACTGTTGTAAACATAAGGGACTAACAGGTGATCAAGGTGTAATTATCCCAGCGAATAATGAAGATAATTTAGTATTATGTAGTGAAGTAGAAGAAGCTATAAAAAATAAAAAATTCCATATTTATAAAGTAAACAGAATAGAAGAAGCAATGGAAATATTAACTGATGAAAAGTTTAATATAATAAAAGAATTATCTATTGAGAAACTGAGAAAATATAGCCAATACAAAAGCAAATAATATTTGAAAAATGCCTAGATAAAATTGAAAATATTAAAAAGTCAATTTTGATAATAGTACTATATTCAAAATTGATTTTTTTTGTCGTAAAAGGAAAAATATAAATTAAATGTTTTGTAATATATTGATTAATTTTAAAGATAATAAATTTAAAGATGAAATGATAAAATATGAATTAAGTAAACAAGGGGGACAAAGAAATGAAAAACATAAATAAAATATTAAATGAATTAGAAAAATTATATCCAGATGCACAATGTGAGTTAAATTATGAAACACCATTCGAACTTTTAGTAGCGACTATATTATCTGCACAATGTACGGATGTAAGAGTTAACAAAGTTACAGAAAAATTATTTGCTAAATACAATACACCAGAACAATTCTCAAAATTAACAGAAGAAGAAATAGGAGAAGAAATTAGAAGTTGTGGACTTTATAAAAGCAAATCTAAAAAAATAAAAGAAACTTCTAGGATGATTTGCGAAAATTTTGGAGGTGAGGTTCCACAAACATTAAAGGAATTAACGACACTTCCTGGTGTAGGAAGAAAAACAGCAGATGTAGTTTTAAGTAATGCTTTTAATCAGGATGCAATAGCTGTTGACACTCATGTATTTAGAGTTACAAATAGAATAGGAATAGTAAATGAAAAAACAGCTGAAAAAACGGAATTCGCACTAATGGAAGCTATTCCCCAAAATAGATGGTCACATTCTCATCATTTATTTATATTCCATGGAAGACGAATGTGCAAAGCAAGAAAACCAGAATGTGATTTATGTCCAATAAGAGAGGAATGTGATTATTACAATAGCAATCAATAGTAATCAAAGAGATTATTAATTACTACAGAAAGGGATGACAGCGTTGAAAAAAGACAAACTTTTAGTAATGTTAGTAATTATTTTTATAGTAATAAATAATAGTATAATTTATGCATTTGATTTAGAAGGAAAAATATCGAAGAACGTATACGTAGGTAATATAGATGTATCAAACCTAACTATAGACGAGGCAAGAGATAAAGTAAATTCTTATATAGAAAAGAATAGATACTTTAACCTAGTTTATAACGATGAAAAGATAATGGTAGATAAAAATACATTTAATATAGATTATAGAGTCGAACAATTAGCTGAGAAGGCATATAATGTAGGTAGAGACAAGGATATAATAACAAATGTAAAAACAAAAATTAGTCTAAAAAAAGGTAATAAAGAAATAATACCAATAGTTTCTTATTATGATATTTCAAAAATAGATAAATTAATAAAAAATTTAAATACACAATTTTATATATCACCAGTAAGCGCAAATGCAAAGGTTGTAAATGATTTTGTTGTGGTGAATAAAGGAAGTTATGGTCAGGAAGTAGATAAAGATAAATTAAAAAATATTATAATTTACAAAATTGAAAATTTAGATTCTAAAGAATGTCAAATACCGATAAGAGTTTTAAATCCTAAATATACTTATAAACAACTATCAAAAATAGATACATTATTAGGAAGTTATGAAACGCATTTTAACCCTAAAAACATAAATAGAGTAAATAATATGAGTGTGGCTACACATGCAACAAGTGATATAATTATAGGTACAAATGAAAAATTTTCTTTTAATAATGAATTAAGAGATAAGAATGCATATAATCAATTAAAGGAGGCCCCAATTATTCTAAATGGTAAGCCAGATAAAGGTGTTGGTGGTGGAATATGCCAAGTATCAACTACTATTTATAATGCAGCATTATATGCAGGAATGGACATAGTAGATATAACTAATCACTCTATCCCAAGTCCATACATTACAAAAGGAAGAGATGCAACTGTATGTGAAGGATGTATAGACTTTGTGTTTAAAAATAAATACAACACACCGATTATAGTACACAATGAAATTTATTCGAATAAAATTGTTTCCAATATATATGGTAATAATAATGATAAAAGTAATATAGAAATTGATACAGAAATAGTTGAAACTATTAATAATAAAAAAATATATAAAAATAGTTCTAAATTACGAAAAGATGTAAAAGTAGTTGAACAACCAGGGAGATTAGGATATACTGTAAATACTTTTCGCATATATAAATCAAATGGCGAAGTTTTGAAAAAAGAATTAATAAATACAAGCTATTATCCACCTTGTGATGAAATAATTTTGAAGGGAACAAATGAAGTTCAAAATGAGGTAATAAAATAATGTTTAAATAAGTTATATTTGTTTAAATCTAATTTTTAAATAATAGTTTTTTTGATATAATATAATTTAAGTTTATTATAGAGTTATAACTAAAAATATAATTTAATTAATTAGCAATTATAAATAGTATAAGGAGGAAAAGATGTCAATTAACGTTGTATTAGTAGAACCAGAAATACCTCAAAATACTGGAAATATAATAAGAACTTGTGCAAATACAGGAGCAACTCTGCACTTAATCAGACCATTAGGTTTTTCATTAGAAGATAAATACTTAAAAAGATGTGGACTAGATTATTGGGATATTTCAGATATAAGATATTACGATAGTTTTGAGGAATTACAAGAAAAGTATCCAGATGCAAAATATTTTTATTCAACAACTAAAGCACAAAAAGCTCATTCAGATATGGAATTTGAAGATGGTTGCTTTTTAGTGTTTGGAAAAGAAACAAAAGGACTTCCAAAGCCTTTAATAGAAGCTAATATGGATACTTGTATGAGAATACCTATGTTAGCCTTAGAAAAGGCAAGATCTCTAAACCTATCAAATTCAGTAGCTATAGTAGTATATGAAGCTATGAGACAAATTGGATATCCAGGCATGAGATAACAATTTTATAATGAAGGAGTAGTTTAACTATGGGCAAAATTAAATTAATTTGTGACAGCATGGCGGACTTAACTAAAGAACAAATAGAAAAATATGATATAGAGGTTTTACCGCTAACTGTAATATTAGAAGATAAAGAATATAAAGATGGAATAGATTTTAACTTAGATGAATTCTATGAATTATTAAAAAATAAAAAATACCCAAAAACTTCACAAGTAACATATGGCCAATTTAAAACTGCATTTGATAAATATGTAGCTGAAGGTAGAACTATTTTCTATATAGCATCATCAGCAAATGCTACAGGAAGTTACCAAAGTGCTGTAATGGCTAAAAATGACACAGAAGGAGATATACATTTATACGATGCAAGTAATTTAACTTTCGGAGCGGGAATGTATGTATTAAGAGCAGCACAATTATTAGAAGAAGGTAAAAATATCGATGAAATAATAGATGAACTTAATATAATAAAAGAAAAATACTGTTTAGTATTCTCTATAGATTCGCTAAATCACCTTCAAAAAGGTGGTAGAATATCTTCTACAAAAGCTATAGTAGGAAATTTACTAAATGTAAAACCTATATGCGAGGTTAAAGATGGATTAGTTACTCAATTAGGTCAAGTTAGAGGCAAAAAAAATGTAATAAATAAACTAATTGAAGTTACAGATGAATTAACTGGTGGAGATATAGATACTAGTATTATGTATGTCGGATATATGGACAACGAAAAAGAAAAAGATAAAATGATAGAAGCTTTAAAAGAAAAATATAATCCTGAAAAAATAGGGACATTTAAAGTGGGCTCTTGTATAGGTTCGCATTCGGGTCCTGGTGTTTTAGGAATATTAAGTTTTAAAAAATAAATTGTATTTAAAGACATTAAAAGTACATATTAAATAAAAATGAGCCATGAAAATATATGTTTTTATGGCTCATTTTTTATAACGTATAGGAAACTATATAAAAAATCCGAACAAAAATAAAAAAAATATAAAAAAAGATTGATTTTTTACTCAGAAAATAGGATAATGTAAGTGGATATATTTCGGGCGGTTTCGACATATAATATACACTAAATAAAATATTATTGAAAAAATAATAAAACTTATAAATAGTTGAAATTTGCACAAAATAAAAATAGGAAAAATTAAGACGACTTTTTAGGAGGACATTATGCAATTAAAAAAATTATTTGCAGTAGGGCTTGCAGCGGTAATGATGAGTTCATTATTAGTTGGATGTAGCGGAAATAAAACAGACAATAGTGAAGATGTATACAAAATAGGTATGATATCTGACACTGGTGGAGTTAACGATGAATCATTTAACCAATCTACTTGGGAAGGGTTACAACAAGCTCAAGAAAAATACGGAAAAGATAAAGTACAAGTAAAATATGTAGAGTCTAGTCAAGAAGCTGACTATACACCAAACATAGAAACATTCGTAGAAGAAGACTTAGATTTAATAATAGGTGTTGGTTTTAAAATAGCTGGTGCAATAGAAGAAGCAGCTAAAAACTATCCAGACGTACAATTTGCAATAATAGATCATTCTTATGAACAACAACCAGAAAATGTTACTTCATTAATATATGAAGATAATACAGCAGCTTATTTAGCTGGATTAGTAGCAGCTAAAAAGACTGAAACTAATAAAGTTGCATTTATAGGTGGAATGAAAGGTGTTGTATTAGATAAATTCGAATATGGATTTAGAGCAGGAGTTAAAGCTGCAAATCCAGATTGCGAAGTAACAGTAAGATACGTAAATAGCTTTAGTGATTCAGCATTAGCAAAATCAATAGCTAACCAAATGCATAAAGATGGTGTTGATGTAATATACACAGCAGCAGGTGCAGCTGGTACAGGAGCTATAGAAGCAGCAAAAGAAAATGGAAAAATGGCTATAGGTGTTGACGTAGATCAAAGTCCTTTAGCTCCAGAAAATATAATAACATCAACTATGAAAAATATAAATGTATCAATAGTTGAACTAGTAGGAAAAATATTAGATGGAAACTACCAAGGTGGACAAGTAATAGTAAATACACTTGCTGATGGTGGTGTTGGTTTATCAGATACAACAAAGGACCATGTATCTCAAGATATACTTGATTATGTTGATGAACAAGCTGCTAAAATAAAATCTGGAGAAATAGTAGTTCCAACAAATGAAAAAGAATATAACGAAATAGTTGGAAAATAGATTATAAATACAACGAAATATTGATGACATAAAAAAGTAGCTATCAAGGGTATTAAACCTTTGATAGCTATTTTTTATAATACATAAAAACTATATTTATTTAAATATTGTGATAATGAGAATTTTTATGCATTTTAAAAAAATATACATCTTTAAAAGGGTTTTTATGTCGATATACCAAGTAATTAGTAGAATAAAAAATTATAGTGAATAAAAAATAAAAAAAAATTAATTTTATATTGAAATTTTAAGTAGAAAATAGGATAATATATAAAGG
This sequence comes from uncultured Clostridium sp., assembly GCA_945931665.1. Taxonomy (GTDB): domain Bacteria; phylum Bacillota; class Clostridia; order Peptostreptococcales; family Peptostreptococcaceae; genus Intestinibacter. The sequence goes on from CAMEPL010000004.1 coordinate 36,352, forward strand.
TAATAATTCGTGCAAATTCGACATATATGTTATACAATATTGAATCTTACTATAATTTTTATTATACTATATGGGCAATTATAAATAATATAAACAAATTTGCACAAAATAAAAACAGAATATAGAGCGCTAGGAGGACAAAATGAAATTAAAGAAATTATTTGCAATAGGACTTGCATTCACAATGATGACTACATTACTAGTTGGATGTAGCAGTAAAAGTGATAAAGCTGATAATGGTTCAAAAGATGTGTACACTATCGGTATGATAACAGATACAGGTGGAGTTAATGATGAATCATTCAACCAATCTACTTGGGAAGGTTTACAAAAAGCTCAAGAGAAATATGGAAGTGACAAAGTACAAGTAAAATACTTAGAATCTACTAAAGACGCAGATTATGTTCCAAACATAGAAACATTTGTTGAAGAAGATTTAGATTTAATAATAGGTGTTGGTTATAAAACTGCAGATGCTATAGCAGAAGCAGCTAAAAACTATCCAGACAAACAATTTGCAGTAGTTGACCATGTTTATGATGAACAACCAGAAAACGTAACTTCATTAGTATATGAAGATAATACTTCATCATATTTAGCTGGATTAATAGCTGGTAAAATGACAAAAACAAACAAAGTAGCATTTATAAGTGGTATGGAAAGTGTTGTATTAGCTAGATTCGAATATGGATACATGGCAGGTGTTAAAGCTGCAAACCCAGATTGTGAAGTAATAGTAAGATGCGCAAATAGTTTTAATGATGCTGCATTAGGAAAATCTATCGCTAATCAAATGCACAAAGATGGTGTTGATGTAATATTCACAGCAGCAGGTGCAGTTGGTACAGGTGCTATAGAAGCTGCTAAAGAAAATGGAAAAATGGCTATAGGTGTTGATACAGACCAAAATGAATTAGCTCCAAACAACGTAATAACATCAGCAGTTAAAAATATAGATGTATCAGTTATAGACTTAATCGGCCAGTTAATCGATGGAAGCTATCAAGGTGGACAAGTTGTAACAAATACACTTGCTAGTGGTGGTGTTGGTATAGCAGCATCTACAGATAAAAACGTTCCAGCAGACATATTAAAATATGTTGATGAACAAGCTGAATTAGTAAAAAGCGGTGAAATAAAAGTTCCTCAAAATGAGAAAGAATACAAAGAAATAGTTGGAAAATAAGATTTTAAGACTAACTAAATAAAGTATATTTCTAGCGGAATTAGAAAACTTTTAAAATACAAATAGATTCTATAAACAATGGATAATATATATATGTATTATCCATTTTTTTAAATAGACGATAAATGTCGGATATAGAATATTATCAATTAAAAATAAGGAGGACAGCATGAGCATGGAAAATAGTTATATAGATTATAGTCACAAAAGTATACAAATGAAAAATATAACTAAGAAATTTGGCGATTTCGTAGCCAATGATAACATCAACTTGACTGTACACAAAGGAGAGGTTCATGCACTTTTAGGTGAAAATGGTGCAGGTAAATCAACTCTAATGAACATCTTATATGGATTATACACTCCAACTTCAGGTGAAATCCATATAAACGAAGAATTAGTTAACATCGAAAATCCTAGCGTAGCTATAAGCAAAGGTATAGGAATGGTTCACCAACATTTCATGCTAATAGGAACTTTCACAGTTGCCCAAAATATAATTTTAGGTAGTGAAACTACTAAATTTATGGGAACTTTAGATATGGATAAAGCTATAAAAGATGTAGAAGAAATATCTAAAAGATATGGACTAGCAATAGATCCAATGGCAAAAGTAGATGATATATCAGTAGGTATGCAACAAAGAGTTGAGATATTAAAAGCTCTATACAGAGGTGCTGATATGTTAATACTTGACGAACCTACAGCAGTTTTAACACCACAAGAAATAGATGACTTAATAAAAATCATCAGAAACTTAACTAAAGAAGGTAAGTCAGTTATCATAATCACTCATAAATTAAAAGAAATAAAAGCTATAGCAGATCATTGTACTGTTATAAGAAGAGGTAAATACATCGACACTGTAAAGGTTGATGAAGTTACAGAAGATGATTTAGCAACAATGATGGTTGGTAGAGAAGTTAACTTCAAAGTTGACAAAGAAGAAGCTCAACCAAAAGAAACAGTATTAAAAATAAATGATTTAGTTGTAAAAGACAGCAGAAAAATTTCGGCTGTAGACGGATTATCTTTAGAAGTAAGAGCTGGAGAAATAGTAGGTATAGCTGGTATAGACGGAAATGGACAAAGTGAACTAGTTGAAGCTTTAACAGGTCTTAGAAAATGTCATAGCGGAAGTATAACAATAAATGGACATGAGATAGTAAACAATACTCCAAAACAAATCTTCAGAAAAGGTATAAAAAATATACCAGAAGACAGACATAAGAGAGGTCTTGTATTAGACTTTACAGTTGCAGAGAACTCTATACTACAAAACTACAAAGACTCTAGATTCTCTAAAAACAGTATAATAAACAAAGACGCAATGAACGAACATGCGAAATCAATAATTTCAAGATTTGACGTTAGACCTACAGATTACACTCAAAAAACTAGAGCGCTTTCTGGTGGTAACCAACAAAAAATAATCATCGGTAGAGAGGTTATGAATATAGAGAGATCTAGACAAGAAACTAATGAATCTCAATTATTAATAGCAACTCAACCTACAAGAGGACTTGATGTTGGTGCAATAGAATTCGTTCATAAAGCATTAGTTGAACAAAGAGATGCAGGAAATGCTGTTTTACTTGTATCATTAGAATTAGACGAAGTTATGAATGTATCAGACAGAATAGCTGTTATGTACGAAGGTAAAATAGTAGGAATAGTAGATGCAAAAACTACAGACGAAAATACTCTTGGACTTATGATGGCAGGAGGTGCAGTAGATGGAAAATAAAATAACTAAAAAGAAAAATTTACTTAATGATACTTTCTTATTCTCAATATTATCAGTAGCATTAGGACTTTTAGTTGGTGCAATAGCCTTAATATTATCAGGACACAATCCTATAACAGTTTATGCTGCATTAATAGATGGTATAATCGGAAAGCCTAAATATATAGCATGGACTATAATAAGAGCGACACCATTAATACTTACAGGTTTATCAATTGCCTTTGCATTTAAGACAGGTCTGTTCAATATAGGGGCAGAAGGGCAATTTATAGTTGGTTCTTTAGTAGCTGTTTTAGTTGGAGCAGGTTTAGATTTACCAGCAATAATCCACATACCACTTACTTTACTTTGTGCAGCACTTGCTGGTGCAATATGGGGTGGAATAGCAGGATGGTTAAAATCTAAATTCGGAATAAATGAAGTTATAGCAAACATAATGTTAAACTGGATAGCTTTCTATCTAAGCAACTTTGTATTAATGACTTCATGGTTAAAGGTTCCTAATAGTGAAACATCAGTAGCTATAAAAGATAGTGCAAAAATAAGTATAGATTGGTTAAAAGGTTTAGTTGGTCCAGCAACTAGTGTAAACTGGGGGATTATTATATCTATAATTATAGTTATCATAATCGCATTTATATTAGCGAAAACAACTTTAGGATTTGAACTTAGAGCAGTTGGATTCAACAAATTTGGTGCAGAGTATGCAGGTATAAACGTAAACTCTTCTATATTAAAATCTATGGCTATAGCAGGTATGATAGCTGCAATAGCAGGTGCAATACAAGTTATGGGTGTTACAAATGTTATAACAGTACTTCCAGCCCAAGAAGGATATGGGTTTGACGGTATAGCAGTTGCACTTATAGCAAACAATAACCCAATAGGTGTTATATTCTCTGGATTATTATTCGGTGCATTCAAATACGGTGGAACAAAAATGCAATCAGTTGGTGCTCCATCAGAAGTTATCAGTATAATAATCGGATCAATAGTTTACTTCATAGCATTAGTACATGTTATTAAAATAGCTGTTCAAAAAATGAGCAAAAAAAGAAAAACAGAAGGGGTGAATGAATAATGAATGATTTAGCGATAATCCTTAGTACGACTTTAATGTATTCTACTCCCCTTATATTTACAGCACTTGGTGGTATCTTTTCAGAGAATTCAGGTATAGTAAATATAGGACTTGAAGGGATGATGACAATAGGAGCTTTCGTTGGAGCTACAGTAGGATACCTAACAGGTAATCCATGGTTAGGTTTATTATGTGCTGGTATAGCAGGTGGTATATTCGCCTTAATTCACGGTATAGCAACGATTAGTTTCAACGCAGACCATACAATATCTGGGGTTGCAATAAACTTATTAGCTCCAGGGGTTGCATTATTTGCATGTAAAATATTATTCAACGGTTCAGTTACAACACCAACTATACCAATGGAAAATAAAATTCCAAGACCACTAAATGGTGTATTTGAGCCAGGAAGTATATTAGATACTATATTCAATACTTATGCTACAACATATATAGCATTAGCACTTATAGTTGTAGTTTGGTTCGTATTATATAAAACTAAGTTTGGTCTTAGAGTAAGAGCTGTTGGAGAACATCCAGGAGCGGCAGATACTTTAGGTATAAACGTATCAAGAGTTAGATATACAAGTGTTATACTTTCAGGTATATTAGCAGGGATAGGTGGAGCTTCTATGAGTTTAGCTATAGTTTCAACATTCAGACCAGCATTAATATCTGGACAAGGGTATATAGCTTTAGCAGCTGTTATATTCGGTAAATGGAGACCACAATGGGCAGGAGCGGCTTGTCTATTATTCGGATTCTCAACAGGACTTACAGTTTACTTAGGAAACCCAACATTAGGTATAACTATAAATGAAAACTTATTATCAATGTTACCTTATATAGTAACATTAGTGATGTTAGTATTATTTGTTAGAACTTCTAAAGCGCCGGCTGCTTTAGGTAATCCATACAAAAAAGGTGAAAGATAATAGTAAATATTTGAAAGCTGTTGCTTAAGCAACAGCTTTTTATTTTTATATAATAAATTTAATGAATAGAAAAGTTGTAGATGAGTTTAAATCTACAGCTTTTTTATTTAATTTAGCCAATATATTCAAAATATGAATTAAAAAATAAAAAAGAGACATAATACTATATAGATATATTTAAACTGCTTTTCTGATTTGATGGAAAGGAACGATTATATTGACAAATAATATTATACATATAAGTTACTTGCCTCAGTATGATTACTTAGTTAAGTTATTTATGAAAAATAATTGTAATAAATATATTATATGTAATAAGCAATTAAGAGATTTAAGTGTAGATATTGATATGGAAAATGAGGAACACAAAGAAGAAGCAATTAATGGGGTAATAGATTTAGTCTTAATCATACTAAAAGATAAGAATTTAAAAGAATACATATGGAATAACTACAGAAATTTAAATAATGAGGAAAAGGAGGAAATATATCGAGAAGCCAAATGTCTCCTTGATAAAAAAGAACCATTTATAGTAAATACGATTTACAATAAATTAGTTGAATTTATAGAATCAGAAAAGGTATTAAATATAGACGGTTTTTTTAGGTTTAGAATGCGAGATTTTATGGTTTATATATCTATAATAAGTGATATAGCACTTGAAGAATATTTAATAAAAAGAGATAAAAATCAATTTATAAATACTCTGAAATACTTTATAGAATCACAAGAACATAAAATTGATTTATTAATAATACATATAATGAAAGATAGCAGCTTTAGGTTTTTTGACAAAAATGGAATCGAAATAAAAAGTAAAGAAAGCGAAGAAATGATGAGTATGATTATGAAGGAGGATTTAAACTACGAAGACTGTTTAATAAGTGTATTATTAGCTTTATGTCCTAAAAAAATAGAAATAATAGATGATTTGAAAAATGATACTTCAAAAGAGATGATAGAAAATATAAAGATAATATTCGAGAATAATGTAAAAATTATTAATAAAAATTAATTTATTTTGTAGAATATAGAATAATTAAAGTAGGTTATAAAAATTTTATTGAATATTATTATTGAATGATTTTTAAGTATCTGTTATAATCTAAATCATAATAGTTAATAATTAGAATATAATCGCTATGAAGAGGACAAGTAAATAAGAATTTATTTTACTAGAGAGTAAGGTCACCGGCTGAAAGCCTTATAAAATAACCTTGTTGAAAAACTACCTCGGAGCGGAACTTATTAGCACTTAGTGTGAAAGTGTTCGGTTGACAACCTTATAGTCATCAAGAGGATTTATTTTTGTTAAATAAATCAACTTGGGTGGAACCACGATATAACACTCGTCCCAACTTTCTGGGACGAGTTTTTTTATTATTCATATGAAATCTAAATAATGGAATCATAGAATATATTTTCTTGATTTAGTTAGAGCAATTAAAATTTAAAATTTATTATAAAAAATACAGGAGGAAGAAAATGATTAAAGTTACATTAAAAGACGGTTCAATTAAAGAATTCGAAGGCAAAATATCAGTATTAGATATAGCAAAATCAATTAGTGAAGGTTTAGCTAGAGCTGTTGTTGCAGCTTCAGTTAATGGAGAAACTGTAGGGCTTGATTACGAAGTAAGTGAAGACTGTGAATTAAACTTATACAAATTCGATGATGAAGAAGGAAAAGATGTATTCAGACATACATCAGCTCATATGTTAGCACAAGCTTTAAAAAGATTATACCCAGGAGTTAAACTTGCTATAGGTCCAAGTATAGAAAATGGGTTCTACTATGATATAGATTTAGATCATAGAATAACAGAAGAAGAATTAGCTAAAATAGAAGCAGAAATGAAAAAAATAGCTAAAGAAGATTTAAAAATAGAAAGATATGAACTTTCAAAAGAAGAAGCTTTAAAATGGGCTAAAGAAAATGGAGAAGACTACAAAGTTGAATTAATAGAAGAATTACCAGAAGGTGAAGTAATATCATTCTACAAACAAGGTGATTTTGCAGACTTATGTAGAGGGCCACACCTTCCATCAACTAAAAAAGTTAAAGCTATAAAATTATTAAGTGTTGCAGGTGCTTACTGGCGTGGAGATGAAAAAAATAAAATGCTTCAAAGAATATACGGAACTTCATTCGAAAAGAATAAAGATTTAGAAGCATACTTACACTTAATGGAAGAAGCTAAGAAAAGAGACCACAGAAAATTAGGTAAAGAATTAGACTTATTCTTCATACCAGAAGAAGGACCAGGATTCCCATTATTCATGCCAAAAGGTATGCAACTTAAAAATGCATTATTAGAATTCTGGAGAGAAGTACATAGAGAAGATAACTATGTTGAAATAGAAACTCCAATAATATTAAATAGACATTTATGGGAGACTTCAGGACACTGGTATCACTATAAAGAAAATATGTACACTGTTAAAATAGACGATCAAGACTTCGCTATAAAACCAATGAACTGCCCAGGTGGAATGTTATATTACAAATCAAAACCACATTCTTATAGAGATTTCCCTATGAGAGTTGCTGAGCTTGGTAGAGTTCATAGACATGAGTTATCAGGTGCTTTACACGGTCTTATGAGAGTTAGAGCATTCACTCAAGATGATGCCCATATATTCATGTTACCAGAACAAATAAAAGACGAAATAAAAGATGTTGTTAGACTTATAGACAACGTATACAAAGTATTCGGATTCCAATACGGTATAGAATTATCTACTAGACCAGAAGATTCTATGGGTACTGATGAAGAGTGGGAAATAGCTGAAAATGGCTTAAGAGAAGCTTTAGAAGAATTAGGACTAGCTTATGAAATAAACGAAGGTGATGGAGCATTCTACGGACCAAAAATAGACTTCCACTTAAGAGACTGCTTAGGTAGAACATGGCAATGTGGTACTATACAATTAGATATGCAATTACCACAAAGATTTGATGCTACTTATATAGGACAAGATGGTGAAAAACATAGACCAGTTATGATACACAGAGTTTTATTAGGTAGTATAGAAAGATTCATAGGAATATTAATTGAGCATTATGCTGGTAAATTCCCAGTTTGGATAGCTCCAACTCAAGTTAAAATACTTCCTATATCTGATAAATTCAACGCTTATGCTCAAGAAGTTAAAGATGCTTTATTCGCTAAAGGTTTAAGAGTTGAAATAGATGACAGAGCAGAAAAAATGGGATTCAAGATAAGGGAAGCTCAATTAGAAAAAGTTCCTTACATGTTAGTTGTAGGTGAAAAAGAAGTTGAAGCAAATGCTGTTTCAGTTAGATCAAGAGATAAAGGTGAAATGGGTAGCTTATCAGTAGATGAATTTGTTGCTATGATATGCAAAGAAGTTGAAGATAAAGTTAACGTAATACAAGACTAGTTATTAAAAATTAGTTATTATAAAACTTAAGAAAGGCACTACTATCATTGTGTTGCAGGATACAATGATAGTAGTGCCTTTTTATATATTTATTAATTTAGAAATAGATTTTTATTATACATGTATATTTTGTTGTCTTTCTATGAATTCTAGTTGCTTCATATTTTTAAATTCTATACTTATAGTAATTAAACATGTTATAGCTGCAATAAAGTCAGCAACTGGTCCAGCGAATATTATACCATCAATACCAAAGAATAGAGGTAGTATAATTATCATTGGAAGTAGGTATATTATTTGTCTTGTTAAAGATAAAAATATACCTTTTATAGGTTTTCCTATAGATGTAAAAAATGTTGATGTAATTGGTTGTATAAAATTTATACATATAAAGAATAAGAAGATACGGAAAAATTTTATTGCAAATTGATAGTATTCTTCTGTCCCAGAGCCAAATAGAGATATAATTTCTCTAGGGAAAAGTTGAAATAATATAAATGCAATAATAGAAATAACGGCACCTGTTTTGTTAGCTAATATATAGGTTTCTTTAACTCTATGATATTTTTTGGCACCATAGTTAAAGCTTTCGATTGGTTGGCTTCCTTGGCTAAGTCCAATTACAACAGAGAAGAATAATTGGGAAACCTTCATTGTAATTCCTGCACATGCAATAGGAATAGCTTCTCCATATATTGATAATCCACCATAATATCTAAGTGAATTATTTAAAATAATTTGAACTAGCATCATGGCAAGCTGATTTATACCAGATGCCATACCAATAGAGGCTACGTCCTTTATATAATGTATATTTAATTTAAAGTGTTTTGGTAAAAGTGGAACCGTTTTAAAGTCTTTCATATAAACTATAACAACAATTGTAGAAGCTATCTGACCTATTATAGTTGCATAAGCTGCACCAGCCATACCCATATTAAAACCAAATATAAATACTGCATCTAAAATTATATTTATAACAGCACCTAGAATATTACAAAACATTGCTATTTTAGGGCTGCCATCAGCACGGATTAGATGTCCACCACCCACAGATAAAATTAAAAATGGGAAACCGAATGATGTGATTCTTACATAAGTCTGAGCATACGGAAGTACATCACTTGGTGAACCACAAGCTTTAAGTATCTGTGTTAAAAATAATTGTGTAATTATAAATAATACTATCCCAGATGAAAACAGCATTATAGTTGCATTGGCTACATAAAATGGTGATTTTTCTTCTTCACCACGTCCCATACTTAAATTAAAACATGATGCTCCACCTATACCAAATAAAAGGGATACAGCTATACATGATGTAGAAAGAGGGAAAGCTATATTTGTCGCAGCATTCCCAAGAGTTCCTACTGCTTGACCTATAAATAGTTGGTCTACAATATTGTATAATGCTCCAACTATCATAGCTATTATACTTGGTACAGAAAATTTAATCATTAATTTGGAAATAGATTCTGTACCCAATGGGTTTTGTTGTACATTATCCATGATTTATCCTCCTATATTATAGATTTAGATTTATTTTATAACTTTATAGTAGGGAATAAATCAAACTAAGGCAACTTAAAAAGATATAAACATAAAAAAAGTCCTATATCTTAGGACTTTTTTGTATAATTATTTTAATTTGCAGCTTCTTTTCTAATAAGATCTTCTAATTGATCACAAGTCATAGTTTCATTTTCAAATAGGAATTTTGAAACTATATGTAAGTCATTTATATTTTCTCTAAGAAGTTTTAATGTATTATCGTAGCAACTATTTACGATGTTATTTATTTCCTTTTGGATACTTTCTGATAAAAAATTTTTTGCATTTTTATCAATGGTTATCAAACCTAATTTACTCATACCATAATCACATACCATATTTGTTGCTATATCTGTGACTTTTTGTAAATCATCTTTTGCACCTGTTGATTGGTGATTAAATATTAATTCTTCCGCTGCCTTTCCTGCTAACAGTATTTGTATTTTTGATATTAGTTCTGTTTTAGTGTAAATATATCTATCTTCATCTGGAAGTTGAAGAACATAACCCAATGCTTCACCCCTAGGGACAATAGATATTTTCTGGATTTTGCATAAATTTAGAATGTTGCTAATTAGTGCATGTCCAGCTTCATGATAAGAGACAATTTCTTTTTCTTTTTCAATTAAGGCTGAACTTTTACATTCAACACCTGCAATGACTCTTTCAAGAGCTTTATCAAAATGTTCAGAAGTTATCACTTCGCTAGAATCTCTGACTGCATATATTGCTGCTTCATTAGCTATATTTGCTAGGTGGGCACCATTAAAGCCATGTGTTTTTTTCGCTAATAAATCTAAGTCGACTGACTTATCTAATGGTTTATTGTTAGTATGAACTTTTAAAATTTCATATCTAGTACGTACATTTGGCGCACTGATATGAATGTGTCTATCAAATCTTCCTGGTCTTAAAAGTGCATCATCTAAAAGGTCAAGTCTGTTAGTTGCACCGATTATTATAATGTTGGAATCTTTATTAAACCCATCCATTTCAACTAGAAGTTGGTTAAGAGTTTGGTCTTTTTCGTTATTGCTTTCTAAGTGGCGTTTTGCTCCAATGGCATCAATTTCATCTATAAATATGATACTTGGAGCTTCTTTTCTTGCCTTTTCAAATAAAGTTCTGACCCTTTTTGCACCTACACCTACGTATTTTTCAACAAATTCAGAACCTGTAACATTAAAAAATGATGCATTTGTTTCTCCAGCAACTGCACATGCCAAAAGGGTTTTACCTGTTCCAGGTGGTCCGTAGAATAAAATTCCCTTAGGCACTTTAGCACCCATTTTTTGATATTTTTCTGGACATTTCATGAAATCTACAACTTCAAACAGTTCTTCTTTTATTTCCTCAAGTCCGGCAACATCTCTAAATGTAGTTTTAGGTTTTGTGCTCAATGAAGGCTCAGTATTATTTTCCTTTTCCAGTTTAGTTTGAACAAAAGCGGGAACAGGATTATTTAGTTTTTTAAAAAAATTATTAAGTAAGTTCATATCTTACACCTCAGGTAATAGAATTTTCCTTTATATTATTTTTTCCAATGATGTGAAGTTTTATTATGATTTTACAACAAAATTAAACTATGTAAACTAAGATGTCTTATAGTAAGTATAACCAGCTGAGATTTTATTATTCTAAAATAATGAAATACTACAATTAAAATCTAGTATAAAAGAAGAGAAACGTGATATTGGAAATATTTAAAACATGAAATTTGGTGAATAATAAGTTATAATAAAAAAAGAGCAAAATTTATAAAAATATGATTGCATAATTTAAAAATTAGCATATTATATATTGTACGACAAAAATTAGAAATTAAAAAATAGTTGACACTGTATCATTAAAGTTGTATAATTGATACGGTAACAAGATAACAAACGAAAATAAGAAGAAGTTCATTCTCACCTTGCAACTAGGGTTAGTAAGGTAAATATAAGTATACACTATCATTATAAGATAGTATAATTTTGATGACTTATAGCGGATGAATTTTCATTCGCTTTTTATTTTATATTTAATATAATAATTTGGAGGTGTCCTACAATTAGCAAAGAATTATCAATCAATGATCAAATAAGAGATAAAGAGTTAAGAATTATCTCTGAAACTGGAGAACAACTTGGAATAATGTCTGCCAGAGAAGCTCAAATAATAGCAAATGGAAAAAATTTAGACTTAGTTAAAATTTCTCCTAATGCTAAACCACCAGTTTGTAAAATTATGGACTATGGTAAATACAAATATGAACAAGCTAGAAAAGAAAAAGAAGCTAAGAAAAAACAAAAAACAATAGCTGTTAAGGAAATAAGATTAAGACCAGGTATTGAATCAAACGACTTAAATACTAAAGCGAACAATGCTATTAAATTCCTTAAAAAAGGCGACAAGGTAAAAGTAGAACTTCGTTTTAGAGGTAGAGAATTAGGACATAAAGATATTGGTAAAGAAGTAATGCTTAAATTCATAGAAATTGTTAAAGAGTTTGGTGAACCAGTAAAAGCCCCTGCTTTTGAAGGGAATAACATGGTTGTAATTATAGATCCAAAAAAATAAACAGATAAGATAAATAGATTTTATTGACGATTAACTGAGAGGAGGAAGTTATCATGCCAAAAATGAAAACTCATAGAGGAGCTGCAAAAAGACTTAGAAAAACAGGAAGCGGAAAATTAAAAAGAAATAAAGCTTACAAAAGTCATATATTAACTAAAAAATCTCCAAAAACTAAAATGAACTTAAGAAAATCTGCTATAGTTAGCGATGGAGATGCTAAAAGAATAGCTCAATTATTACCATATTAATTAGAATTAATTAATAAAAATAAACTAATCAGAACGGATTAGTAACAAACAACACAAAATAAAAAATAATCGAAAAACATAAGGAGGTCATCGACATGGCAAGAGTTAAAGGCGCAATGAACGCTCGTAAAAAACATAAAAAAGTGTTAAAACTTGCAAAAGGATACAGAGGATCTAGAAGCAAATTATATAGACCAGCAAATACTTTCGTAATGAAAGCATTAAAAAATGCATATATAGGAAGAAAATTAAAGAAAAGAGACTTCAGAAAACTTTGGATACAAAGAATAAATGCAGCTGCTAGAATGAATGGTATATCTTATTCAAGATTAATGAATGGATTAAAATTAGCAGGTGTTGAAGTTAACAGAAAAATGTTATCTGAAATGGCTATACAAGATCCAGCTGGATTTGCTCAATTAGTAGAAGTAGCTAAAGCTAAATTAGCTTAATTATAGATAAAAGCGAACTCATTAGAGTTCGCTTTTTTTAATTGTATGAAAATTATATATTATCTAAGTTATGAGTAATATTTGATTTTAAATTTAAAACTTTAAAAATAATTCAAATAAAAAAGTCACATTAGCATTAAATTCATTCAAAATGATAAAAATAAATTAAAATTTAATACAATATAAATTGTTTTATAGTGTGGATTATTGTTAAAATATGAGATTTATCATATAATAATTTATTATATAACTTGATTTATTTTAATAAATAAAAGGAGGAAATTTTTGAGTTGAGAATCATGCATAAGAATATTAGATTTCTTGAAAAGTGGAGTTCGGTTCAAATTATTACTGTGGGATTTTTATTTATAATATTATTAGGAGCAGCAATATTATCTTTACCAATTTCAAGTAGAAGTGGACAGTGGACTAATCTTGTGGATTCCCTTTTTACAGCAACTTCAGCTGTATGTGTAACGGGTTTAGTTGTACTTGATACTGCAACACACTGGAGCTTATTTGGAAAAGTTGTAATTATATCACTTATTCAAATTGGTGGATTGGGATTTATGACTATAGCTACAATGATTTCTTTAATAAGAGGTAAAAAAATAAACTTAAAAGAGAGATTATTAATACAAGAATCTTTAAATCAAATCGACTTGTCTGGGATTGTATCTTTAACAAGAAAAATAATTTTGATGGTATTTATTATTGAAAGTGTTGGGGGGATTTTATTATCTATAAGTTTTATACCTAAATTTGGGCTTATAGGTGGACTGGCATATGGATTTTTCCATTCAATTTCTGCATTTTGTAATGCAGGATTTGATTTAATGGGGTCTATAAGTGGAGAATTTTCATCATTAACATCTTTTTATGATAACTCATTTATTATGATAACTGTATCGTTATTGATAATACTTGGGGGATTAGGTTATCCTGTTATATTAGATGTATTAAAAAATAAAAGATTTTCTAAATTAAATGTTCACTCAAAACTTGTTATTACTTCAACTGTGCTACTATTACTTGTAGGATTTGTTTTTATATTTGGACTAGAATATAATAATCCAGATACTTTAGGAAATATGGATATGAAGGGAAAGGTACTTTCTTCTATATTCCAAACATCCACACTTAGAACGGCTGGATTTAATAGTATAGATTTAGCTCTAACAAAAGAACCAACGATATTATTAATGATAATTCTTATGTTAATTGGGGCGTCGCCAGCTTCTACAGGTGGTGGTATAAAAACTACTACAGTAGCTGTACTATTCTTAACAGTTAAAGATTTTTTATGTGGAAAAGATGAGATACATATTTTTGAAAGAAGCATAAGTTTTGATAGTATTAAAAAGGCTATTGTTATATTTTTTATAGCTATTTTTATATTTATAGTAGGAACATTGGTTTTATCGATAACTAATCCTCAGTTCTCACTTATAGAGTGTGTATTCGAGGTAATGTCGGCATATGCCACTGTTGGCCTTAGTATAGGAGGAAGTCCTAACTTGAACACAATAGGGAAGTTTATAATAATGATATTGATGTTCCTAGGAAGAGTAGGCTCATTAACTATATTTACAGCAATATTATCAATTAATATAGCTAAAAAAGATAAAAACATAAGAAGACCAAAAGGTAAAATAATAATAGGTTAATAGAAAATAAGAGGTATTGATATATGAAAAGAACATTTTTTAATAGTAAGAGTAAAGATAAACAATATATTGTTATTGGATGTGGTAGGTTTGGTTCATCAGTAGCTAAAAAGATGTGTCAATTAGGAAATGAAGTAATGGTTATAGATAAAGATGAAGACTCAATTGATAATATAGCTGAACAAGTAACACATACAGCAATAGTAGATGTAACAGAAGAAAGAGACTTAAAAAGTATTGGATTAGGAAATTTTGATGTCGTAATAGTTGCAATAAGTTCGGACATAAGGGCATCTATAATGGCAACAATAATGGCAAAAGAGATGGGAGTACCTAAGGTTGTTTGTAAAGCAAAAGATGAATTACAAGCAAAAGTATTATATAAAATTGGTGCAGATAAAGTAGTATTCCCAGAAAGAGATATGGGAATTAGACTTGCTTATAATTTAGCGTCAGAAAATATATTAGATCAAATTAATTTAGACCCAGAATACTCAATTATGGAAATTGTAACACCTCAAAATTGGGTAGGTAAAACAATAATAGAATTAAATTTAAGAGCTAAATATGATATTACTGTATTAGCAGTAAAAACACCAAGTGGATTAAAGGTTATGCCTTCTCCAAATTATAAAATGCAAGAAAAAAATATTTTAATTATTATAGGAAATACAGATAAAATAAGTGATATAATTTTACAGGATTAAATTTTAATTAGGAGAAAGATATGATTAATATAATAAAAAGTAAAGACAATGATAAAATTAAATATACAAAGTCTTTATTAAAAACTAAAGGTAGAAATAAAGAAAAAAAATTCATAATAGAAGGATATAGAATTTTAACTTTAGCATTGGAATGTGATGCAAAATTAGAATATGTTTTTATAAATGAAGATTTTGAGAAAAAACAAGAACATAAAGTATTACTAGAAGAATTACAAAATAAGGGCATAAAAATATATAAAACTTTAAATAAAATATTCTTAGAGATGGTAGATACAGAAAATACTCAAGGGATTTTGGCTGTATTAGAGTATAAAGAAAGAGATTTAGTCAATAATATTAGTCAAGACGATAAATTTGTTTTAATTTTAGATAGAATACAAGACCCAGGAAATATGGGTACAATAATAAGAACAGCAGATAGTGCTGGGGTAGACTCTGTTATCCTTTTAAAAGGATGTGTAGATATATACAATCCAAAAGTAATAAGATCAACTATGGGTTCAATATTTGATATGAATGTAATACATGCAACACAAGATGAAGCAGTAGAATTCTTAAAATCAAATGATTTCAATATAGTATCGAGTTATCTACAAACAGAAAACTACTATCATGAGACTACATATGATGGAAAAATAGCATTAGTAATAGGTAATGAAGCTAATGGAATTAATGATAAATTAATTGAGCAATCAGACAAGTTAGTGAAGATTCCTATCTACGGAAATGCAGAATCTTTAAACGCTGCAATTAGCGCTGCTGTACTTATGTATGAGATAAAAAAATATTTAGCCTAATTGTTGAAAGGCCAAATTACATATGTTATAATTATTTGCATATACAAAAATATAGGCAAAATTAGTCGAATATGTATTAAATAGAATTTACGATGAAAGAGAAAAGTATTTTAAATAATTCTATAACAGAGAGTAATACCAAGGCTGAAAGTATTATATAGATAGTTTAAAAGAAGTTCGCTCTGGAGTATCAATGCTGAAATCATAGTAGGCTTTGACGTTTGAAACGCGTTAAGTTTCTTCGAGTGGTTTATAGATTTTCAATTTATAAGCTACTAGGGTGGTACCGCGAAATAATAGCTTTCGTCCCTAGCTGGGATGAAAGCTTTTTTTAATTAGAAAAATAATTAGAATTTTAATAATAAAATTACAGAAAGGGTGAATTAAACGTGAAAGAACAATTACTTAAATTAAAAGAAGCTGCTTTAGAAGATATAAAAGCTACTTCTGCTATGGAAGAATTAGATAGCATAAAAGTAAAATATTCAGGTAAAAAAGGTGAATTAACTAAATTATTAAAAGGAATGGGTAAATTATCAGCTGAAGAAAGACCAGTTATGGGTAAGATTGCCAATGAAGTAAGAGAGTTAATAGAAACAGAAATAAACGCTAAGAGAGCTGCTCTTAAAAAAATAGAACAAGAAGCAAAATTACAATCAGAAGTTATAGATGTAACTATGCCAGGGAAAGTTTTCAATGTAGGTAAAAAACATCCAATAACTCAAATAATAGACGAAGTTTCAGAAATATTCATGGGACTTGGATTCTCAGTTGTTGAAGGTCCAGAAGTTGAAACAGTAGAAAATAACTTCGATGCGTTAAATGCACCAAAAGACCATCCATCAAGAGATATGTCAGATACATTCTACTTCAACGAAAATTTATTATTAAGAACTCAAACATCTCCAGTTCAAGTTAGAACAATGAGAAGTCAAGAGTTACCAATAAAAATAGTTTCTCCAGGTAGATGTTTCAGAAATGACTCATTAGATGCAACACATTCACCAATGTTCCACCAAATAGAAGGATTAGTTGTTGGTAAAGATGTAACAATGGCTCAATTCAAAGGAACTGTTGAAATGTTCGTTAAGAAATTATTCGGTGAAGAAACTAAAACTAAATTTAGACCACATAACTTCCCATTCACAGAACCAAGTGCAGAAGTTGACGTTACTTGCTTCAAATGTGGTGGTAAAGGATGCTCAATGTGTAAAGGTGAAGGTTGGATAGAAATACTTGGTTCAGGTATGGTACATCCAAACGTACTTAGAAACTGTGGTATAGACCCTGAAGTTTATTCTGGATTTGCTTTCGGTATGGGTGTTGAAAGACTTGCAATGCTTAAATACGAAATCGATGATATAAGACTTTTAGTTGAAAATGATATAAGATTCTTAGAACAATTTTAATTGAAATTCGAGGTTACATAAATTTATAACACATAGAAAATTATATTGATTTTAAAATTGTTTAGAAATAAAGAATTTAATTTGATAAACGGAAATAATTTAAATACTTAATTTAAAATAGGAGGAAAATATAAATATGTTAGTACCTGTAAAATGGCTTAAAGATTACGTTGATATAGATATAGATACAGTTGAGTTCGCTGACATGATGACAATGACAGGAACAAAAACTGAAACTGTAGAATTTTTCGGAGAAGGAATAGAAAATGTAGTAGTTGGTAAAATCTTAGAAATAGCGCCACATCCAAATGCTGAAAAATTAGTAGTATGCCAAGTTGAAGTTGGAGACGGAAAAACTGTGCAAATATGTACAGGGGCTAAAAATGTAAGCGAAGGGGACATAGTTCCAGTAGCTTTAGATAAAGCTAAATTACCAGGCGGAATTAAGATAAAATCTTCTAAATTAAGAGGAGAATTATCAGAAGGTATGATGTGTTCTGCTAATGAATTAGGAATAAACGAATTCTACGTAGATGACAAAAGTAAAGATGGTATATACTTACTAAATGACTTCGATGGTATGGAAATCGGAAAAGATATAAAAGAGGCATTAGGATTATATGATGCAGTTATAGACTTCGAATTAACTGCTAATAGACCTGACTGCAGATCTATGATAGGTATAGCTAGAGAAGCAGCTGTAACTATAGGTAAAAAAATAAAATACCCAGAAATAGAAGTAAAAGAATGTGACGAAGAAATAGACTTCGACGTTAAAATAGAAAATCCAGACTTATGTATGAGATACGGAGCTAGAATAGTTAAAGACGTTAAAATAGGACCATCTCCATACTGGATGCAAAGAAGATTAATCGAAGCTGGTGTAAGACCAATAAACAACATAGTTGATATAACAAACTTTGTAATGCTTGAATATGGTCAACCACTACATGCTTTCGATTTAAACCAAGTTAAAACTGGTAAAATAGTAGTTAAAACTGCAGAAAACGGAGAAAAATTCACTACATTAGATAACGTAGAAAGAACTCTAGACGACAAAATGTTAGTTATAACTGACGGTGAAAAATCTATAGCTTTAGCTGGTGTAATGGGTGGTTTAAACTCTGAAATAACTGATGAAACTACAGCAGTTTTATTCGAAGGTGCAGCATTCAATGCTGAAAATACTAGAAGAACTTCTAAAGTATTAGGACTTAGAACAGAAGCTTCAGGAAGATATGAAAAAGGTGTTGCTACTGAAACATCAAAAACAGGTGTTGAAAGAGCTTGTCAATTAGTTGAAATGTTAGGATGCGGACGTGTTCTTAAAGGAATAGCTGAGGATTACCCAACTAAACAAGAAAAAGTTGTATTAAACGTAAATCCATCTAGAATAATAAAAAATATAGGAGCGCCTATAACTTTAGATGAATTCGTTAAAATATTAGAAGATTTAGAGTTCAAATGCAACTTAAAATCAGCAGAAGAAATAGAAATAGAAGTTCCAGACTTCAGATTAGATATGGAACAAGAAGCTGATGTTTATGAAGAAATAGCTAGAATCTATGGATTCGACAAAATACCTTCAGCACAATTAGAAGGAAATGTTACAGCTGGTATAAAAACTGACAAACAAAAATTCATGGACAAAATAAAAGATACAGCAACAAGTATAGGATTATATGAAATATTAACTTATTCTTTCGTAAGTCCTAAATCACTAGATAGAATAAAATTACCACAAGATAGTGCAAAAAGAAATTATATAAAATTATTAAATCCATTAGGTGAAGATACTTCGATAATGAGAACAACTATGATGCCATCTACTTTAAACGTATTATATACTAATGCATCTAGAAAAGTAGAACAAGCTCTAGTGTTCGAATGTGGTCATACATTTACTCCACAAGAAGGTCTTCCAATAGAAAACAACCACTTATGTATAGGTATGTATGGTAAAGATGTAGACTTCTTCTTATTAAAAGGTTCTATAGAGAAAATATTCTCTTCAATAGGATTTGAAGGATATGAAATAATACCAGAAACTAATAATTCTACATTCCACCCAGGTAGATGTGCTACAATAATGTATAAAGGACAATATGTTGGAACATTTGGTGAAGCGCATCCAGAAGTTATAGAAAATTATAACTTAACACAAAGAGTTTATCTTGGTGAAATAGACTTAGATTTAGTATATGATAATTCAAGTAGAACTATAATCTACAATCCATTACCAAAATACCCTTCAACTTCTAGAGATATAGCTCTATTAGTTAAAAAAGATGTATACGTAGGCCAAATAGAAGAAATAATAGAAGCTAATGGTCAAGGTTTAGTTGAAAGTTACAAATTATTTGATGTTTATACGGGATCTCAAATAGCTGATGGATATAAATCAGTTGCTTATTCTATAACTTATAGAAGCAAAGATAAAACTCTTACTGATGAAGATGTAGCTAAGGTTCATGATAAAATTTTAAGTGAGTTAGAAACAAAACTAGACGCTAAATTAAGAACAAACTAACTCATCTTTTGGTAGGGGGAATTAGTTAATGAACAAAGTGATAGTGACAATACAAGGTGCTAATTACACGATGGTTGGCGAAAAAAGCGAGAAAGAGATGCTTACAATCGCTAATTATGTAAATAGTGAGATGGAAAAATTAAAAGAAAGTGCGCCGAATCTAGGTTCACTTAAAGTATCGATTTTAACATCTTTAAATTTAGCAGATTTATTATTTGAGTGTTCAAGTGAAAATGAAGATTTATTAGATGAAGTTGATAAGTTAAAAGAACAACTAGGTCAACCAAATGAAGAAATAGAAGCTCAAGTAGCTGAATTAAAAAATCTATTAAGCACTAAAGAAATGGAACTTTTAAATAGTAGACAAGAAATAGAAAGATTAAATAATATAATATCTGAACAACAAAATCAGATTGATGGACTGAGCAATGTTTCAGAAGGAAGTAAATCTGAGATAGAAGATTATAAAGCGCAGATAGAAAGCTTACAAAATTCATTACAAGAGACAAATGAAAGAGCTGAACTGGCTGAAAGTCTTTCTTGTGAGTGGCAAAATAAATCTTTTGATCTTCAGTTAGCAATAACTGAATTAGAAGAACAATTAAAAACAATAAACAATGCGGATGGTATTATTCCAGCAGAGTAAATATAAATAAGAAACCCCATTGACATTACTGTCAATGGGGTTTCTTATTTATTTAGAGAAAATACATATATATTACATTATTTTTAGAAATTTAAAATATGGAATTATTATACGTTTAATATTTTGAAAATATATATATTTCAAAAAAATGATATATAAATATTAAATAACATATAAAAATATTTTCAAAAATTAAATTACATTTAATAAAAAATTATGATATAATTTATAGCGATGTATTGCAAAAAATGGTAATTTTTGAAAAAAATACTATAAAAAATCTGTATTTTAATAGTGAGGAAAATATTTAATTTTGCACTTAAAAATTAAAATTAGAAAGGGAGAATGAAACATGGAAAATTTAAAGAAGATACCTTGGTATAGCCTTGCATTTATGGCATTTTCTACTGTTTGGGGATTTGGTAATGTTTTAAATGGATTTGTTTATTTTAATGGAATTCAAGTTATATTTAGTTGGGTTTTAATGTTCGCACTTTACTTTGTTCCTTATGCATTAATGGTTGGAGAATTAGGGTCAGCCTTTAAAGATTGTGGAGGAGGAGTAAGTTCATGGATTCACGAAACAATGGGTCCTAAAATAGCATATTATGCAGGATGGACATACTGGGCTTGTCACATAACTTATATTGCAAGTAAAGGAAGTGGAGGATTAAAAGCATTAAGTTGGGCTGTATTCCGTAATGCTGAAACTTATGATAGTTTCCCAACACTTTATGTTCAATTAGCTACTTTAGCAGTATTCTTATTTTTCTGTTGGGTTGCAAGTCGTGGTTTAAATCCATTAAAGAAACTAGCTACATTAGCTGGAACAAGTATGTTTGTTATGTCAATTTTATATATTATAATGATGTTTGCAGCACCTGCAATTAATCCTAATGGTGGATTTGTATCTATGGACTTTAGCTTAGATAAAATAATTCCACAATTTAATGTGAATTATTTTACATCGCTATCGATTTTAGTATTTGCAGTAGGTGGATGTGAAAAAATATCACCATATGTAAACAAAGTGGAAAATCCATCTAAGGGATTCCCAAAAGGTATGATTACATTAGCTATTATGGTTATGGTATGTGCAATATTAGGTACTATTGCTATGGGTATGATGTTTGATCCAACACTTATTAATGCAAGTGAAGAATCATTTAATTCATATGTTTCTAATGGTGCTTATTGGGCATTTAAACAATTAGGAGAATACTATCACATGGGAGATACTCTTCTTATTATATATGCTTTATGTAATATGGTGGGTCAATTCTCAACTCTTGTAATAAGTATAGATGCTCCATTAAGAATGTTATTAGATAATGAAGATTCACGTCAATTTATACCTTCAAAATTATTAAAGAAAAATAAATATGGTGCTTACATAAATGGTATTTGGATGGTAGTTATTTTATCAGGAAGTATAATTCTTGTTCAATCACTAGTACCTGGAGCAGCTGCTGTTTTAGCTCAATTAAATAAACTAAACTCAGTATGTATGCCTCTTCGTTACTTATGGGTATTTGGGGCTTATATTGCTTTACGTAAGGCTTACAATAAAATACATGCAGACTACCGTTTTGTTAAAAATCAATTTATAGCTAAATTCTTTGGTTGGTGGTGCTTTGGTGTTACAGCAATATGTTGTATAATGGGAATGTACTCAACTGATAAATTTACACTTATATTAAATATTGTTACACCAATTATATTAACTGCACTAGGTATTATAATGCCTGCTATAGCAAAAAGAGAAAAAAAAGAAAAAAAACAAACAGCATAAATAATAATTAAATAGGAATTTTATAAAATAAGCATATCGTTTCATATTTATGGGGCGATGTGCTATTTATTATATATACGGAGGTATAGATATATGTATAAAAAGATATCTGAAGAACTAGTAAATTTTATAAAAAATAGTCCTACTGCTTTTCATGCAATAGATAATATATCAAAGAGATTAAAAGAAAATGGATATGAGGAACTACTAGAGGGAAAATGCTGGGATGTAAAACCTGGAGGAAAATATTTTGTAACAAGAAATAATTCTAGTATTATCGCTTTAAATATAGGTACCAAATTAGACAATTATAGTTTTAATGTGGCTGCTTCACATAGTGACTCTCCTACATTTAAAGTAAAAGAAAATGCAGAAATAGAAGTAAAAGGTAAATATACAAAATTAAATACTGAAGGCTATGGAGGAATGTTATGTGCAACTTGGTTTGATAGACCATTATCTATAGCTGGTAGAGTTCTAGTTAAAGAAGAAGATACTTATGTTACTAAATTAGTTGATATAGATAGAGATTTAATAATGATACCAAATGTAGCAATACATATGAATAGACAAGTAAATGATGGATATGCTTACAATAAACAAGTAGATATGTTACCTCTATTTGGAGGGAGTGAATGTAAAAGCGGTGACTTTAATAAGTTAATTGCAGATAATCTAGGTGTAGATCAAAAAAGTATTTATGGCTCAGATTTATACTTATACAATAGAATGGCTCCATCTATTTGGGGAGCAAACGAAGAATTTATTTCTTCACCTAAATTAGATGATTTACAATGTGCATTTACATCATTAGAAGGATTCTTAAAAGGTTCTAATGAACAATCAATAAATGTTTTTGCATGTTTTGATAATGAAGAAGTTGGTTCAGGAACTAAACAAGGTGCAGCATCTACATTATTATCTGATATATTACAACGTATAAATGCTGGACTTGGTAAAAATGAAGAGGATTATTATCGTGCATTAGCTTCAAGTTTTATGTTAAGTGCAGACAATGCACACGCTGTTCATCCTAATCATCCAGAAAAAACAGATGTTAATAATTGTGTTTATATGAATGAAGGTATAGTTGTAAAATCACATGCAGGACAAAAATATACAAGTGATGCAGTTAGTATTGCAATATTTAAAGGTTTCTGTGAAAAAGCAGGTGTTCCTGTACAATTTTTCGCAAATCGTTCTGATGTAGCAGGTGGAAGTACTTTAGGAAATATAGCTATGGCACAAGTATCGATGAATAGTGTGGATATAGGTTTACCACAATTAGCAATGCACTCTTCATACGAAACTGCAGGGATAAAAGATACTTACTATATGATAAAAGTTATGGAAGAATTCTTTAATAGCCATATTGAACAAGTAAATTCGTCTTCATTAAGGGTTGTAAAATAATGAAAAAAAATAAAAATAATAATGTAAAAATAAAAAAAGATAAAGTGTTGAAAAAGAATAAACAAGAAGATAAAGAATTATATACTAAATCGGTATTAATTCAAATAATGTGTGCTTATATTGTCTTTATGTTTATAAAAGAAATTTTAACACATAATTTTTTAATTAATTTATATATTGACAGTTTAGTTGGCATTGTTGCATTTTATATCGCGGCACACAATGCCTTTAATCAATATAAAATATTAAATAAATACAAATTATCATTAAGACCGTTTATAGTGATGATAGTAACCATGATAGTAGGGATATTTGTAATTATCATGACATTGAAAAGCCCATTTGATATATCATTTTTAATTCTTGTAGTTGGAATGATAACAAATAAAAAAATATTTGAAAAAGAGTTTATATTAATTTAGAAGTTGGGTATATTTCTAAATTATATAGAATTTAATTTTATAATAACTATATAAGAATAATAAATAAAAAAGATCTCATAGTAAAAATAATGAGGTCTTTTTTATTTCTGGATACCATTTTTTGTAATATGCCATGTCTATGTTTTAAAAGTATAAAATGATATAATTATACATACGTTTAAATTTTTAATATATTAAATGATAAATAAAACTAAGTATAGATAAATAGGAGATAAATTTATGAAAGAAATAGAGTTATTAGCCCCCGTTGGTTCATTTGATGCTTTGAAAGCAGCTGTGCAAAATGGTGCCAATGCTGTATATTTAGGCGGTAAAGATTTTAGTGCTAGAGCATCAGCAAATAATTTTGACAGAGAAGAATTAAAAGAAGCAGTTAAGTATGCTCATATAAGAGATGTAAGGGTTTTTGTTACTACAAACACATTAATCAAGCAGAACGAGCTTAAGGATTTTGTAGAGTATGCTAAATTTTTATATGATATAGATGTAGATGCTATTATAATGCAGGATATTGGAGCTGCAATGCTTATACATGAGTTACTTCCTGATTTTGAACTTCATGCAAGTACTCAAATGGTTGCACATTCACTAGAAGATGTTCAATATTTAGAAAGTATCGGATTTAAAAGAGTTGTTCTTGCTAGGGAACTTACTGTAGAAGAAATAAAATATATTTGTGATAATACCAATGTAGATATAGAAATATTTGTCCATGGAGCTCTATGTGTATGTTATTCTGGTGGATGTTTAATGAGTAGTATGATCGGAAATCGTTCTGGAAATAGAGGAAGATGT